>NZ_JAQSUV010000020.1:0-86560 GCF_028649355.1 Acinetobacter sp. Gutcm_16
GGTAATCCCCCCTAAAAATAATAGGATTTAAAAGTAGAATTTTCTCTTAAGATACAAGCAGGAGATTCTGCATGAAAACATCTAAATTTACTGACAGCCAGATCATGTCCATCTTGAAGCAAGCGGAGTCTGGTACACCTGTTGCGGCCCTTTGTCGTGAACATGGTATGAGTAATGCAACCTTCTATAAATGGCGTGCTAAATATGGCGGCATGGATACATCTTTGATGGCACGGCTGAAAGAGTTGGAAACAGAAAATACCAGACTAAAAAAAATGTATGCTGAAGAACGATTAAAAGCAGAAATTATTCAGGAAGCGATGTCAAAAAAGTGGTAAAGCCATCTTGTCGACGTCAGATGGCTCAACAGGCAGTGGCCCAACATGCTGTTAGTATCCGTTTAGCTTGCACTGCATTTGGCATAAGTGAAACCTGCTACCGTTATCAGGCTAGACTCAGTGATGACAATGTGCTCATTGCAGAACAGCTCATTGAACTCACTGAGGAAAATACCGATTGGGGCTTTGGTCTATGCTTCTCGTATTTACGGTATGTTGAGAGTCACTGCTGGAATCACAAGCGGGTTTATCGCATTTACTGTGAGTTGGCACTGAATCTGCGTATTAAACCGAGAAGAAGACTAAAACGACATGTGCCTGAACCACTGAAAGAGCCAATACGTGCAAACCAGGTTTGGTCACTGGATTTTATGCATGATCAACTTTCCGATGGTCGCAAGTTTCGATTATTGAATGTGATTGATGATTACCGCCGCGAAGGCCTAGCCATTGAAGCAGGGTTCTTATTGCCCACAATTAGGGTCATTCGTACGTTGAATCAATTGCTGGAGTGGAGAGAAAAACCGTTAGTGATCCGATGTGATAATGGCCCCGAGTTTATCAGTCACGAATTTGTGCGCTGGGCTATTGAGCACGGTATTCGTATTGAATATATTCAACCGGGTAAGCCACAGCAGAATGCGTATATTGAACGATATAATCGGACTATACGTTATAGTTGGCTGAGCAAGCATTTGTTTGATACGTTAGAAGAAGTTCAGGATTACGCAACTGATTGGCTGTGGCATTACAATCATGAAAGACCACACCAAGCTAACAAAGGAAGGCCACCTCTAATGGCTGCTTAACCTCTACTTTTAACTTCGGTTATTTATGGGAGGATTACCGATGTTAAATATACAATTTTTATATGCATAATAACTAAGATCGAAATTAACAGTCATTAGGAATGATATAGACTATTTTTAAAATGGTAACTTTTTACTCGCAATTGCTTTCTGAGTAGGTTGATATAGAGTCTTAATAGTTAAGCTCTACATTCAGTTTGTTCTCATTTTTTAAATTTTTAATATTATGTACTTATTACAAAAGGAAGAGATTCATGGCTAGTCCTAAAAAAGAAGTAAAAGCAATAAAGATTGTTTCTGGTCTGTCAAAATTACTTGCAGATAGTTATACCTTATATTTAATGACGCATAATTTTCACTGGAATGTTACAGGGCCTCAGTTTAATAGTTTACACAACATGTTTATGGATCAGTATACTGAACAATGGAATGCTTTAGATACTATAGCAGAACGTATTAGAGCATTAGGTTTCCCTGCCCCTGGTACGTACAAACAGTTGCTAAATTGACCGCAATTAAGGAAGTAGAGGGTGTTCCAAAAGCACAAGAAATGGTTGGTTTATTAGTTAATGCTCACGAAACTGTTGCAAAAACAGCAAGAGGAATTTTTCCAATTGTCGATGAGGTAAACGATCAGCCATCAGCAGATTTAGTTACACAAAGACTTGAAGTACATGAAAAAACAGCATGGATGTTAAGAAGTATTTTAGAGGATTAATAAATATAGAAACCCTTGAATATATATTTATTCAAGGGTTTGAATAAACTAGAGATTAAGATGATTTTGGTTTATTTAAAACTTCATCTAGTACATCTTTCTCCAAAGCATTATCCCAACGAGCAACAACGATTGTTGCGCAAGCATTTCCTACTAGATTGGTTAATGCACGGCATTCTGACATAAAGCGATCAATACCTAAAATTAATGCCATTCCTGCAACAGGTACTGCTGGTACAACAGACAATGTAGCCGCTAGGGTAATAAATCCTGCACCAGTTACTCCAGCTGCCCCTTTAGAGCTAACCATTGCTACCAGTAAAAGAGCTATTTGTTCACCAATTGATAAGTCTACATTACATGCTTGAGCAATAAATAACGCTGCCATGGTCATATAAATATTAGTACCATCAAGATTAAATGAATATCCTGTCGGGATTACTAGACCCACTACAGACTTTTCACAACCAGCTTTTTCCATTTTTTGCATTAAAGTGGGTAGGGCCGCTTCTGATGAACTTGTACCTAATACAAGCCATAATTCATCTTTAATATATCGAATGAGAGCTAAAATTGAAAATCCATTGTAGCGAGCTACTGCACCTAAAATAATAAGTATAAACAACAACGATGTTATATAGAAAGTCATTATCAGTAATAGCAAATTACCTATAGCTTCAATACCATATGCGCCAATTGTAAATGCCATTGCACCAAAAGCACCAATTGGAGCTAACTTCATTAACATCCCGACTAAATAAAATACAGGGGCTGTCAAATTATTTAGAATATCAACAATTGGGCGGCCACGGTCACCAATTGCAGCTAAAGCAATACCGAATAAAACTGCGACAAATAAGACTTGTAGAATGCTTCCTTCAGCTAAAGGGCTTATTAGTGTCTTAGGAATAATATTCATGAAAAAGTCGACTAAAGTCGCATCATGTGCTTTTTCTACATAATCAGCTACTTTATCATTTGCTAATGTAGTTGGATCAATATTCAAACCTTTACCGGGTTGAATGATATTTGCCACTACCATGCCTACAATAAGAGCTAATGATGAGAAGGTAAAAAAGTACAACATCGCTTTACCAGTCACACGACCAACACGACTCATATTAGTCATGCCAGCAATACCCGTAACAACTGTTAGAAAAATTACCGGAGCAATAATCATTTTAACAATTTTAATAAATGCATCGCCTAATGGTTTTAGGCTTTCACCAAACTCAGGGTAAAAATGACCTAATAATATACCTAAGATAATTGCAAATATTACCTGGACATATAATATTTGATGAAACTTCTGTTTCTTTTTTATAACTTCTGGTTCAAGGGTACTGAATTCCATTATCTATATACCTTTTTAGATCAAATTTTAAATTACGCAACCATGCAACATTTGAAGCATGAAACCACTCTGTTTGAGAAGAGCAGGCAGTTTATAGAAAAAAAGAACCATCAGGTCATAAGATTTCGAAATGTTAATATGAAATCCATATATTAAAGACATGCTTAACAATTAATTATTAATGCACCAAAGTGGCGCAGGTTAATAAACATCTATTGCACTATAATGAATCAAAAAGAAGTTGATATAGCGCCAACACGGTGCATTTCTATATTTAAAAATTCTTTAATATTTTTATCTTATTGATTTTTATACTATTTATAATTATTCCAATGAAAATCAAATACTACAAAATTTAAATTTATTTTATTTTTTGTTTATTTTTACTTAAATTTAATAAAAATTTTATTACATATAATCACCATTTAATAATTTTATTATATTAACAAATAGAAATGGTATTAATTAGAAAGTAAGTTGGAATTTAGAACTGTAGTGAGCGCCATCTTGAAACTCATTTTCACTAAGAAAAATATCTTCATTTTTATTTTATTTTATTTTATTTTCAAACTAAATCAATTTTACAATTACATCACGATTATAAATACCAAAAGACGTAAAATTAAGCTAAGCTAAAAAACAAATTAGACCCATAGATTCTACTCATAAGATGACCTAAATCTATATATAACGAGATAGGTAATAACAAAAGAGTTTTTAAAGACAAAACATCCATTATTCGTGCAATACCTTACTTGAGTTGCCGCTGTTAAATAAAGGACACGCGTTACGGAAGAAGAGCGCGCTCGCTTCAACTTACATGGTTTAATTCCATACGTTGAAGAAAGTATTGAAGAATAAAGTCAGTATTTCTAACAATACTGTGCTTTTAATGATGCGATCAATAAACACATTTACTTGCGTAACATTCAAGACATCAACGAAACCTTGTTCTATCACCTCATTGAAACCTCTTTAAGAAAGGGGATGCCTATCGTTTATACCTGCAAAGGTGGGTGAGGCTAGTCAGCATTCTCAGATATTTATCGTCACCATCACGGCACAGGCGTGCGCTTATGGTAAGTCACACTTACATAACTTAGACCTAGAAGATTTGGTGGCTTTAACTATTAAAGCTGTAGTAATGGCATGGGTACACCTTGCAGCGACAAACTAGGTGTCAAAGCTAGGTAAGTGAATTACTAGACTTCACTGTAGTTAATTCTCAATTTTAAATTTTATTAAAGGAAGTATGAAAGTCATACTTCCTTTTCAATCTGCTACACAATAAAACTTTAGAGTTGAGGCAATAGATCAAATCTAAATCAGATTTGAAAAATAATTACGATGGATACTGTCCTGTGGTAATAACTCTAATAAACGCTGTACCGCATCAATCCGGTCATGTGTTTGCCCAATAATTCGTAATAGTTGATCAATATCCTTTATTTGATAAATCAACTCGCTTAATCGAGCATCAAAACAATGTCTCCATGTGCTGAGTAAAGGGCTTTCTGATTTAGAGAGAAAACTACCTTTATATAGTGAGAATGTACTGGCAATAAGATTTGCATTCAAGGAATGTTCAGCACGTAAAAAGTCACATTGTACTTCACAGGTAAGTTTATAAATACGTGCCTCAATGCAATGCGGAAGCAGGCTACGAAGCTGTGAAAGCTCGGCTTTGAGTGTTTTTATACTCACATTACGTTCACCATAAAGGGCATAGTGCAATTCATCTAAACCTATACCATAGGGATGCAAGGCTAAAATGCAGAGTATTTCAATTTGACGGTGACTCAAGTTCAATGTATGTCCATTAAATTGAACCCAAGGTGAACCTAGTGCTTTAATATATAAAAAATTTTGCTGTTCAAATTTGATAGCCCGCTGTATTAAGTCTGCACAGCGTTCAACGGCAAGTAGCCCTAAAGGGGTATGTTTTTTATATTTTGTGGAAAGATTAATAATTCCATGAAATTGACCTGATGCTGGATCCCAGATCGGTGCGGCATAACAAACCCAATCTCGAACACTGTCCATTTGGTTTTCATGAGAATAGACACAACTTGACATTTGACTGTTTAAAGTCATACCAATGGCATTGGTCCCAACAGCCTGTGTAGACCAATGCCCACCCTCAATAAAATGAACCTGTTCGGCAGAAGAAAGCATTGCGGAACTGCTCCATGTCCATAAAAGCGTACCCTGATGGTCTGTCAAACCAATAGCCATGTCAGAATCATTGGCTATTTTGAGTAAGTCAGCATAATTGTGTTGGATAGAGCGACGAAATAAAGAGGTTTGATCTTCTTGTGGCAAAGCCAAAACAGGGGCTGCATGCACAGTAGTTTGATTAATTAAATGAGTCGTTTGCAACTGTTTTGCCGATGCGGTATTGAACAGATTCATATCATATTCCTTTATGATGAGACTGTAATATTTTTAAACTTTAGAAATGAGCTTCTAAATTTATAGTCATTTACGTCATTTCTTCTTGCTTCAATTTTAAATGGTTTTATCTTTGCTTGGTTAAATCATATCTTTTGGCTTTACCAATATTTGAGCTACTTTAAAAGTGTTCTTATGAGCTGAAAATGACTATTTCCATCTAAAGTGTTAATAAACGTAAATAGGATGAAAATTCATTCACGTATATACGGGGCAGGTACAGACTCGCCATAATACTGACGGTCAGCAAAATAACTTGATCTCACTAATGGCGCACTCCAAATGTTTTTAAATGCCAAGCGCTCTCCATGAGTTTGATAATGCTTAAACTCTTGTAGTGTAACAAAGCGATGAATTGGCGCGTGAGACTTGGATGGCTGTAAATATTGACCAATTGTGACATAGTCAACTTGATAATCTTTCAAATCATTTAACAACACTATAACCTCAGCTTCAACCTCTCCTAAACCGACCATCAAACCACATTTAGTTGGGATGTCGGGACAGTAGTGTTTAAATTTTTTGAGTAAATCCAACGAGTGCTGATAGTTAGAGCCTGGTCGCATGGCTTTATACAAACGTGGCACAGTTTCAATATTATGATTAAAAACATCGGGTGGGTTTTGGCTCAGAATCTTGAGTGCAAGATCTGCACGACCACGAAAATCAGGAACCAAAATCTCAATCAAAGTCTCTGGACTGGTTTCACGAATTTCTCGAATACAATCAGCAAAATGCTGTGCCCCTCCATCTTTCAAATCATCCCGATCAACAGAAGTAATCACAACATATTTTAATTTTAGATTTTTCACTGTTTCAGCCAGATGCTTGGGCTCATTAAGATCCAATACATTTGGTCGACCGTGAGCAACATCACAAAAAGGACAACGTCGGGTACAAATATCTCCCATGATCATAAACGTTGCAGTTCCACCGCTAAAGCATTGAGGCAAATTAGGGCAAGCCGCTTCTTCACAAACGGTATGTAGTTTTTGTTGTCGTAGTAAATCCTTGATGATTTGAACATCTTCAGGTTGACTAATTTTGGTCCGAATCCATTCTGGTTTTTTCGGTGCTGTTTCCGTTGGAACAACTTTAATTGGAATACGTGCCATTTTTTCAGCGCCACGTAGCTTTTTTCCAGTTAATACTGTGTTATTTAAATCCATTTCAAACACTCCGTCTTTTAAAACAATTAATATAGACCTAGATATTAAATAAGCTGCTTTAAATGCATTAATAATATTAAAACAGGGCAAAAAACTTATCATATAAAACAAAGGTTGGTTAAAGGTTTGTTTTTATATGTGATTGAACTATTGTTAAATTTTACAAAAAAAATTAACTCCATAACTTTTTGTTTTCCATATTTATCTTATGTTTTTATAAATAATATTTTTTTAGTCTAATATGAAATTTAATAAAAATATCCTTATATAAATATACGGTTTAAAAACCCAATCAATCATTTTTGGATTTTCTTTTAAGCGTAGTTAATAAGGAACAAAGATATGCAATTAACGGAAGAGCAATTGCTAGCAGCATACAAAAGAATGCGCGACATTCGTGAATTTGAGGATCGACTTCACGATGAAAATAATACAGGTGATATTCCCGGTTTCATCCATTTATATAGCGGTGAGGAAGCAGTTGCCGTAGGGATCTGTGAAAATTTAACAGATAAGGACTTCATTACATCAACACATCGTGGGCATGGGCATTGTATTGCTAAGGGCTGCGACATTCATACCATGATGTTAGAAATTTTTGGCAAAGATGATGGTTTGTGTCGTGGTAAAGGCGGCTCAATGCACATTGCGGACTTAGATAAAGGCATGCTCGGTGCAAACGGTATTGTGGGTGGTGGTCCACCTTTGGCTATTGGGGCAGCTTTAAGTGCTAAAACACTGAAAAATGGTGGGATTGGTCTATCTTTTACCGGTGATGGCGGGTCAAATCAGGGCTTAACTTTTGAAGCCATTAATATGGCTGTCGTGTTAAAGCTCCCTGTCATTTTTGTTTTTGAAAACAACGGTTTTGGTGAAGGCACTGCACACGACTATGCCGTAGGCAGTAAAGACATTGCAGGCCGAGCAGCAGGTTTTGGCTTACCCGCTAAAAAAGTAGATGGAACAGACTTTTTTGCTGTGTATGAAGTTGCACAAAAAGCCATTGAACGTGCCCGCTGTGGTGAAGGTCCGAGTGTGATTGAAACGGTAACCAACCGTTTTTATGGACATTTTGAAGGTGATCCGGGGCTTATTCGTTCCAAAGAAGAACTGGATTATGTCAAAGAACATAAAGACCCATTGAAAATATTCCGTGAAAAAGTCAAGGATAAAATTGACGAAGCCAAACTGGATGCGATTGATGCCCAGTCTAAAGCCAATGTAGACGATGCCGTTGCAAAAGCACGCGCAGCTCAGTACCCAGAAGTCTCTCAGTTACTTACTGATGTTTACGTCTCTTACTAAAGGAATAGTAAAAAAATGCCAAATAAAAGTTATCGAAACGCGATTAAAGAAGCAATTGAATTAGAAATGCGCCGAGATCCGAGTGTCATTGTGGTCGGTGAAGATGTTCGTGGTGGGCATGGTGGCAAAAATACCGATGACAATAAACTGGAAGGTTTTGGCGGTGTACTTGGTGTAACCAAAGGCTTATGGACTGAATTTGGTTCTGAGCGAGTCATTGACACCCCGATTACAGAATCGGCGATTATTGGTATGGCGGCAGGTGCTGCTGCAACGGGTTTAAGACCTGTGGCAGATTTAATGTTCATGGATTTTTATGGCGTGTGTTATGACATGTTGTATAACCAAGCGGCTAAATTCCGCTACATGTTTGGTGGGAAAGCCAAAGCGCCACTCGTTGTACGTGGCATGATTGGTGCAGGTTTTTCTGCAGCAGCGCAGCATTCTCAATCACCATATAACGTGTTTGCCTCAGTGCCAGGTTTAAAAGTGGTGGTGCCTTCGAGCGCCTATGATGTGAAAGGCTTGTTGATTCAAGCCATTCGAGATGACGATCCAGTAGTCTTTTGTGAGCACAAGTTGTTGTACGACATTAAGGGCGAAGTGCCAGATGAGGCCTACACTATTCCTTTTGGTGTCGCAAATTACACCCGTGAGGGCACAGATATCACTATTATTGCCTTAAGCTTGATGGTGCATCGTGCTAATGAAGTTGCTGACAAGCTCGCAAAAGAAGGCATTTCGGTTGAAGTGGTTGACCCTAGAACCATTTCTCCATTGGATGAAGACGGTATTTTAGAGTCAGTGGCTTCAACAGGCCGCGTGGTGATTGTAGATGAATCTGCAGCGCGTTGTGGTTTCGGACATGATGTGGCTGCACTCATTGCACAGAAAGGCTTTCATTTTCTTAAAGCACCAATCGAGTTAGTCACTCCACCACACTCACCCGTACCATTTTCACCCGTATTAGAAAAAGAATGGTTACCTAGTGTAGAACGCATCGAACAGGCTGTACGTAAGACGTTGGAGGCTTAGGATGAGCGAAATTAAAACCTTAGAAATCCCAAAATGGGGTTTGTCCATGGAAGAGGGCACGATTGCCCAATGGCTGATTCAGGAAGGTACGCAATTTAGTAAAGGACAGGATATTTGTGAAATTGAAACCACAAAAATCGTCAATGTTCTGGAAGCACCTTTCGATGGCTTGCTACGAAAAATTATTGCTAAAGATGGTGACACGCTGGTCGTAGGTGGAGTTATTGCAATTTGTGCAGACGCTCAAGTTTCAGATGCAGAAGTTGAAGCGTTTGCAGATTCCTTAGGTGGAACACCTGCTATAACTGAAAATAATGCGGTAGCAGCGGTTCCTGAAAAAGTAGCTTTAGCTCAAGTTGAAACCAAAGTACAAGCTGCTCCTAAACAGAACAGTGTTGGTCATGGATCAAAAGCTATGGCTCAAGGTGGATATTCAATTCCTGCTGCGTTACAAGGCTACCAACAAAGCGATGATATTTTTGCAACGCCACATGCCTTGAAATTGGCTGAAAAGCATAATGTAAGCTTGTCTCAGATTACTGGTTCTGGACGTGAAGGTCGTATTAGTGTTCAAGATGTTCAGGCTGCAGTTCAAGCTGCTGGTGGTTCTTGGCCAGATGTGCGTCATCAAGCCAGTACGAAAGCCGCGAAATCTAAAGCAGATGATAGTTATGTTCTAGCAACACCTGTTGCCCGCCGTTTGGCCAAACAATGGGGTATTAATTTGCATGATTGTCGTGCATCGGGTTCACGTGGACGAGTCTGTAAGGAAGATGTTGAAGCAGTCTATCAACGTGAAAACCCTGTACAAGCCCAACATACTGAGCATGCGGATCCAACAGATTCAGTAAAATTTACCACCGTGGTTATGAATGGTATGCGTAAAGCAATCGCTTCACGGCTACAAGCGGCGAAACGTAATGCACCACATTTTCGCTTAACGATAGACTTAAATGTTGAGTCGGTTCAGGCTTTGCGTCAGCAAATTAACAGTACCGTACCACAAGTAAAGCTGTCCATTAACGATATGCTGATTAAAGCTGCTGCTGCCGCACTAATCAAAGTTCCACAGGTCAATGTTCAGTTTGATGAAGAAAATCAGCAAATTTTACAGTTTGAACAGGCGGATATTTCGGTTGCTGTGGCAATCGAAAACGGACTGATCACGCCAATTATCAAAGCAGCGAACCGTAAATCTTTGGTACAAATTTCCAATGATATGCGTGATCTGGCGACACGTGCCAAAACTGGAAAATTAGCACCTGATGAGTTTCAAGGTGGTAGTTTCAGTATTTCCAATTTGGGAATGCTTGGTATTCAACAGTTTGATGCCATTATTAATCCACCTCAAGGTGCAATTCTGGCCTTAGGTGCAGCTGAGAAACGTGCTGTCGTCGAAAATGATGAGATTGTTGTTCGTCAAATGGTGACAGCAACATTGTCTTGTGATCATCGTGTGATAGATGGTGCGTTGGGTGCTCAATTCCTATCGGCGTTTAAGCAGTTTGTCGAAAATCCTGCATTAATTTTGGTGTAGGAGGAACAGCCATGTCGGATACACAATTTGATCTTGTGGTTATTGGTGCTGGTCCTGGAGGGTATGTCGCTGCGATTCGCGCAGCGCAACTGGGATTAAAAACGGCAATCGTTGAGAAACAACACTTAGGCGGAGTGTGTCTTAATTGGGGGTGCATTCCAACCAAGGCATTATTGAGCGGGGCTGCGCTTGCGCAGCAGCTCAAACATGCAGAGCAGTTTGGCTTTACTCTTAACGCGGTTGATTTTGACATTCAAAAACTGGTCCGTCATAGCAGACAGGTTTCTGAGCAACTGGTGCAAGGTATCGGGCAATTATTGAAAAAGAATCAAATCACTGTTTTTAATGCAGCAGCCCAGTTTGTTGCCAAAGAGCGATTAGAGCTTACAGATGCGAAGGGTCAAAAACAGCAGATTTTTGCACCGCATATTATTGTCGCAACAGGTGCACGTGCGGCCAATTTGCCTCATATTCCTGTAGATGGCCATCAGGTCTGGAGTTATAAAGAGGCTTTAGTTCCAGAACAATTACCAAAATCTTTACTGGTCATCGGTTCGGGTGCGATAGGCAGTGAGTTTGCAAGCCTATACCAAGACTTAGGCTGCCAAGTCACCTTGGTTGATATCGCAAAGCAGATTCTCCCTAGCGAAGACATTGAAGTTGCGAAGTATGTACAAAAGCAATTTGAACAGCAGGGTATGCGGGTTTTAACCGAAGCAACGGTAAAAAAAATAGAAACTGATCAGGCTCAAGTACATTGCCATATTGAAACTGCCACAGGTGTGCAAATCATTAGTGTTGAAAAGGTGCTTTCAGCTATTGGCGTGAAACCGAATGCTGAAAATCTTGGCCTAGAAGCTTTGGGTATTGAATTTGAGAATGGTTTTATTAAAGTCGACTCATGGTGTAAAACCAATGTAGTGGGCGTTTATGCAATTGGCGATGTCGCAGGTGCACCATGTTTGGCGCATAAAGCCAGTCATGAAGCTATTCTCTGTGTGGAGAAAATTGCAGGACTAAGTCATGTACATGCTTTAGATCGTACACAAATTCCAGGCTGTATATTTACTCATCCCCAAGTGGCCAGTATTGGTTTAACAGAGCAGAAAGCGAAAGCTGCGGGCTTGAATATCAATGTTGGTAAGTTTCCTTTACACGCCAATGGTAAGGCATTGGCTTTGGGCGATAGCGCAGGATTTGTTAAAACCATTTTTAGTCAGGAAACGGGTGAATTATTGGGTGCTCACATGGTCGGACATGAAGTTACCGAACACATTCAAGGTTTTGCCATCGCAAAATACCTAGAAGCTACGGATGAAAGCTTAGCACAGGTCATTTTCCCTCATCCTACTTTGTCTGAGGCGATGCATGAGTCGGTATTGTCGGCGATGCAACGTGCAATCCATATTTAAGGAGTCTCAACATGCCTAGAGGTTTAAACAATAAAGTTGCACTAATTACGGGTGCGGCACAAGGCATTGGACGCGGTATTGCCTTACGTTTAGCACAAGAAGGTGTTCATATTGCCTTGGTCGATCTTCATCAAGAAAAGTTAAATGCAGTTCAAAAAGAGGTGGAAGCCTTTGGCGTAAAAGCCACCACATTTATTGCGGATATTTCAGATCCAATACAAGTAAGTCATGCAATCGATCATGCCGAATCGACACTGAATAGTTTTGATATCATGGTCAATAATGCAGGTATTGCACAAGTCAAAGCTTTGTCAGAAGTAACGCCGAGTGAATTTAACCAAATTATGAACATCAATGTCGGTGGCGTACTTTGGGGGATTCAAGCCGCAGCAAATAAATTTAAACAACGCCAACAGGCTGGAAAAATTATTAATGCATGCTCAATCGCAGGTCATGAAGGTTTTGCTTTGCTCGGTGTTTATTCGGCAACTAAATTTGCAGTTCGTGCATTGACGCAAGCTGCGGCTAAAGAATATGCCAGTGCTAAAATTACTGTAAATAGTTATTGTCCGGGTGTTGTGGGTACAGACATGTGGGTCGAAATAGATCAGCGGTTCTCTGAAATTACAGGTGCACCAATTGGTCAAACGTATAAAAAATATGTAGATAGTATTGCTTTAGGACGTGCTGAAACACCAGATGACGTGGCTGCATTAGTTACATTTTTAGCCAGTGAGGATGCAAACTACATTACAGGTCAGTCTATTTTGACAGATGGTGGAATAGTTTACCGTTAACATCAATATAAGGAATACAAAATGAAAGCAGCTCGTTTTTATGACCGAGGGGATATTCGAATTGAAGATATCCCTGAACCGAAAGTACTTCCAGGCACAGTTGGAATTCAAGTTGCGTGGTGTGGTATTTGCGGTACAGATTTACATGAATTCATGGAAGGTCCTATTTTTATTCCACCTTGTGGTCACCCACACCCAATTTCGGGAGAATCTGCACCTGTAACAATGGGACATGAATTTTCAGGCGTGGTTTATGCAGTTGGAGAGGGTGTAGATGATATCCAAATTGGGCAACATGTCGTAGTTGAACCCTACATTATTGCTGACGATGTGCCGACTGGCCCGAATGATAAGTATCATTTATCAAAAAATATGAACTTTATTGGTTTAGGTGGACGTGGTGGCGGTCTTTCTGAAAAAATTGCAGTTCAACGACGTTGGGTACATCCTATTTCAAATGATATTCCCTTAGACCAAGCAGCGTTGATAGAACCTTTATCTGTCGGTCATCATGCTTATGTCAGAAGTGGTGCAAAAGCTGGCGATATAGCATTGGTTGGTGGAGCAGGCCCTATAGGCTTACTTTTATCAGCCATTTTAAAGGCCAAAGGTCTCACAGTCATCATTACTGAGCTGAGTGCAAAACGTAAAGAAAAAGCGATTGAGGCTGGCGTTGCAGATTATGTATTAGATCCCTCCCAAGTTGATGTGGTTGATGAAGTAATGAAAATTACTGAAGGCCGCGGTGTAGATGTCGCTTTTGAATGTAGTAGTGTCAATAAAGTCATGGATACATTGGTGGCTGCAATGAAACCAACTGGTGTGGTTGTTATCGTTTCTATTTGGAACCATCCTGCCACAATTAATGTACATAGTGTGGTGATGAAAGAGCTAGATATTCGTGGCACGATTGCTTATGTAAATGACCATCAGGAAACCATCCGTTTAATCGAGCAAGGTAAGATTAATTTAGAACCTTTTATTACTCAACGTATTGCATTAGATGATCTTGTTTCCAAAGGCTTTGAAACGCTGATTCATAATAATGAGTCTGCAGTAAAAATTATTGTTCATCCATAGTAAAGCCTAATTTGAACGACTAATTTGAATAAGCTAGAAATAAACTCTATGTCTATGTAGCTATTTCTAATATCTTTATCGATAGGGAATGAGTCTGTACCTACAGATTCATTCTCAAATTTACAGTGTTGAGTGCCAGTATGATTTTGATCATACAGCCTAGTAAAGATAGAAAATAAGTTTTTAAATAAACCATAGGGATATAGACTAAATTTTGCTAGGAGAGTGGTGGCAGTCCACCACCAATTAAAAGGTGTCTACAAAATCATTGGCTATTCAATGTGAATATAATTTTACAGATTCACGTTGCTGAGCTGTGGCACCAACTGAGTTGCCTAGGCCACAGTCTTAGATATGCTATTTAACTTATGTTTAGCTAGAATTAAGTTCATAATTAATTAAAAAATTATTTAATACAAAACAAATAGTTAGTTAACATATGTTGAGTATACTGAAAACAACTTCATGAACTTGCTTTAAAAAATGATTCCATTCTTAATATAAATAGATAAAATATTTATAAATCATCATTTTACATAAGTATTAAATGTTAAAGATTCATGTAATAGATGCGACTCATGGAGATTGTCTTCTTCTTGATTTCGATCATTCAAAAATTCTGATCGATTGTGGTCCAAAATCATTCAAAGCTCGTAGAGATGTACTAGCTAATATAGAAAAGATTTTAGGAGAAAATAGTGTTATTGATATAGCGATAGTCACTCATAATGATGATGACCACATCGGTGGATTTGAATTTTTGCTCGATACTTCTATCAAAATTAACACTATTGTTTTTAATAGTCTTCAAGATATTCCTGACATTATAAAAAATTCACAAAAACAAATTTCATATAACCAAGATAATGCTCTTAAGCAAAGATTGTTGGCAGAACGAGGAATTAAAACTTTATGTTTAACAAGAGATTCTAGTCCATTAATAATTAATGATATTACGTTAACTGCGATAACGCCAACGGCTGAAGCTCTAGAATGCATGCTAAATGATGCCAATGTTCAAAAAGAAAGAGAAGAACAAAAGAGAAGGCGAAAACAGATCTCAAGTTCGAAGGCTGAAGAAATAAAGCCTGAGGAGGCTTTACAAAAAATTCAATCTGGTCAAGATGTTTTCGTAAAAGATCAATCTATTACTAATAAATCAAGTATAGGATTAGTCATTCAATACGGATCTTTCTCTGGACTTTTTTTAGGGGATGCTCATGCTGAAGATGTGATTGAAGGGTTGAATATTTTAGGTTTTAATAATCATCAATTTGATGTGGTAAAAATATCTCATCATGGAAGTGAACGAAATACAAATATTGAATCATTAAGTCTTTTGGGAAAGACTGACTATATATTGTGTGCAAACAATGAAAAGCATTATCACCCTAATAATATGACATTAGCTAGAATACTAAGTTTAGATAATACCCCAACTATTCATTTAAGCTCAGATAATCCTAGTCTAGTGGGAAAAATTAATGATTTTAAAAGTCTAGGTTTTAGTATTAATGACTCATATCCGACTAAGGGAGTGAATACACTTAGCTATGAATACAAATAATCTAATACAAGTTCACACACTGACAGATAACTCCAGTGGATATTTTTTCAAGTCATTTGATGATAAGAAGTCTTTTGTTATTACATCTAAACATAGCATTTGTGATCAAAAAAAAAGCTGTGACTTATACCAGAGAAAAGTTGATGGATGTTGTAGATCTTGTCCGAAAGAATTTGATATAAAAGATATTAAATTATTAAAAAACAATAATAAGGCTACTCTTCAAATAGAAAAAATTTATTATGAGAAAACAAAAGATTTAGTAATCGTAAGTGTAATTGATCGTGCTACAGATAAACTAATCATAAATAGAAAAAGTAGTAGTAACAGCTACGTTACTTTTGGTTTTAATAGTTTAGAATCAGGATTGACTAGCTTAGTCTTTGATACGCCTAGAGTTATTGATACACTTATATATTACAATTTACATTCAAACCCAATCCCAAACTTAATAGAAAAAGAAGATAATTTTGATGGGATTTCAGGCTCTATAGTTTTTACACATCATGAAAAGTACCCGACAGCAAAAGCACTTATTATCCATAATGAAAATCACAATGACTTTGGAGCAGAAAGTCTTGATACTTTAAATTTTAATGAAGTAAATAATTTTTTTAAATGCAAAGTTTTTGATCAAAGGCTTTATATTCCAGAAGTACAAAACCTCAAAGAGCTTAGCCAACAAAACTTGAATCTAGTATTTAAAACGATTGATGGATTTGAATTATTTAGACCTAAATTACATAGTGAATTTGAAGATAAATTAATTTTAGGCAAGTTTATTCAAATAACAGGTTTGTCAGGCACAGGTAAATCAGTATTCTTAAGACAAATAGCTGAGTCCAAAATTAATGATTTACCATTTTTATTTATTAAATCAGATCAACTTTCAGGAAGTAATAATTGGTTAGAATATCTATCTAGAGTTGGACTGCCGAGTTTTTCAATTTCAGAGTGGCTAATAAGTTTAGAAGCTGTTGGAGGAGTTCCTATTGTCTTTATTGATGGTATAGACCGAGTTAGTGAAAACAGTAAACCAATTATTGAAGATTTAATTCGTACAATTTTTAACAACCCTGATTTAGACAATTGGAAAATTGTTACTACTTTAAGAGACACGGGGCTTGAACCGTTAAAAGTATGGATCAATTATCTTTTAAAGGATATTAATATTCAGACTATTAATATAGATCTTTTAAATGATGATGAATGCCTAGCATTAGCTCAAAAAGTCCCAAGTATTCAGCAGTTATTATTTAGTAATAGTAAAGTCAAAGAAATTATTAGACGTCCATTTTTTACTAAAGTTGTAACAAGCTTAAAAGCCAATGATTTTGAACCTGAGTCAGAATTAGAACTAATTGATGCATGGTGGAAACGAGGTGGATTCGATGAAACTGGTCAATCTACTTACAATCGACAAGATTTTTTAAAAAGGCTTTCTGAACTTAAATCTCAAAACCTTAGCAATAGTGTCAAGCGTAGAGAAATTCAGCCTATAGATGCTTTAGATGGCTTAGTGGTAGACGGGATAGTTCATGTAAGTTCTAAGAACTCTATTGTTGATTTTACACATGACATATTTTATGAGTGGTCATTGCTTTATCTTCTTTTAGAAGAAGAACAAGCCTGGTTGAATAAAATAGAAAGCTTTGGTCAACCTCCTTATATAAGTAGGGTTGTAGAATTGCTTGCCCAACGAGAGTTTATTGACGATAAGTGGATGAGTCATTTAGATAATCCAAAATTTAAAGAACTCAGATCACAATGGTTAAGAGCATGGGTGATTGGACCTATTGGACACCCGAAATTCATCGAGTTGAGTAGAGGATATACACAAGTTTTACACGAAAAGGATTTGGATCTTTTTGATAAGTTATTAACATGGTTTCAAGCAGAGAAAACCATGGCAAATCCAATACTCTTGGAACAGCCTGATAAATTACAATTTTCTATTCAACACCCTTGGCCATCTGATGTATTCTTATGGCGAACACTTTTAGAATATGTTTTGAAATTAATACCAAGTACTCCACATCAATTATATCCTCAAATATTGAAGATTTTTGAAGTATGGCAATATTTTGGTATTCATGTACCTTCAAATCAAATGTCAAAAATTATTTTGGATGTATCAATCGATTGGCTTTTAGAAATTTCTCAAAAAGAGAGAGCTAGTGATTGGAGACAAATAGTTAACTTAAAAGATTTTAAGTCTAAGCTAATTAATATAATTCTGATTTCCATACAATCAAATCCAACTTATACGGAAAGATATTTAAACTTTTTACTTTCGGAAACTGAATTATCTAGAGAAATTTATACACATATAGTAGATGAATCTTCTCTTATTTCACAACATCATCCAAAATTACTTGCTGATTTAACGCTAAAACTTTTATTAGATGAACTGCCTAAATCACGTTTAGAACGTGAGGAAATGAGCCATCAAAGAACAAAGAAATATTATCAAGAGTTACTGGCTAAGCCTGAAAAAGAAAGATCACAAGAAGAGAAATTAGACATAAAAAAAAGAGAACTATTTTCTCCAATTGGAATAGATAGTCTTATAAATGATAGCGATTGGGATAATTTATCAATTAAATATGAGTCTAGACAATTCTATCCTAGCTCACCTTTAAGGGAGCCATTTTTTTCATTATTGACTCATTCCGAGGACACAGGGTTACAGCTTATACGTGATTTGTCAAATCATGCGATTCAGGCATGGACACAACTATGTGAACTTTCTGAACAAGCACCTATACCAACTACTATTGAATTTCCTTGGGGCGTACAAGAATTTTGGGGAAATGAAAAGCAATATATCTGGAAAAAACCTGTTTGGATAAATGATGCCATTTCATCGGCCTATATGGTCTTAGAAAACTGGTGTTTTGAACAACTGGAGCAAGGGCGAATTTTTGATGAACTTATTCAAAAAATTACTTTAGGACATGAATCTGTAGCAATTCTTTGTATAGTCAATGTTTTAGCGCTAAACAAGCAAATTATTTCTAACTCTATATTTCCAGTTGTTACTAATTTTAAAATATTAGAACTAGATAATTATCGATTTAAGCAAGACTTACAGGAACCTAGTACAACTTTAATATCTCTTCAAGGTGAGTCAAAATATCAAAAAGATATTGAAGTTGTCAGACACAACTACAGTAGAGAAGGTCATAAAATAAGTTTAGAGTTTTTATTACGAAATTACTTTATAAACTCTGAATTTCGGGAACTTACAAAAGACAAGTTATCTAAATTTAAAGCTGATCTTCCTTTTTATTTTGAGAATGAGAAGACAGATGAAGCTACGATTGAAAATTTAGAGGAGCGTGCAAATTTTCTTGTTGAATATGTCAATTTGGACAATTACTATTCTCAAAAAAATACTGAGAATAGGATTGGTATTTACTTTAATCATCCTCACTATCAAGACCAAGTTGAATCGGAAGAACATAAAAAACTAAATGAATTCACAATATGTTCCAGCATTGCATATTGGGCCCAGAAATCATTAGAAGCTAATGCAATTCAAAATAACTACACCATAGATTCAGTCATTAAGTTATTGAAAGATTTAGAAGTAAAAGATTTATTCCAAAATGCTTGTGATGTTTATGGAGATCAATCTACATATAAAAGTATGAAACAAAATGCTTTTAGTGCAATAGCAACCATGATCTTAGTCTTTAGAGCAGATCGTAATGAAGATGATCTAGAATGGGCTCGTAATATTTTAAATCAAGTAGTCCAATTACCATACAGTTCCTATGAGATAGATTGTCCACAAGCATCCTTATCTTTTCATCCAAAGAAATTTCTTGCACAAGGTTTAGTGGATGAAATTATTCATAACAGCATGGATGATTTAATTTTCAGTAATCTTCTAAATATTATAGCGAGTCCATCACACGAAATTTCATTAGTGGCATTAAAAGAATGCCTTAAATTATTGGATATACATCCTAAATGGACTTGGTCTGCAATTTATTTTGCACTTATTCTATGTAAAAATCATTTAAAATATCGAATTTATCGATCAGACAAATATCCAGAAGCACAACAAGAATTAGATCAAGTATATGAACATCTAAACAACTATTTAAAATCAAATGATGATTGGTGTGCATTACCAAAACCTGATGCTCCGTGGATAGAGCTTGATGAAGAAACTTTACAACGTAACAAAGAGCATGAGAGAAAAATTGCTAAGGCTTACAATCAATGGTGGCACGATGATAAAGTTGTTTCGAGGTGGGTGAAATCAAATACTCAATGGGATCATGAATTTTCAGGAAAAGTTATTAAATTACTTCCTGAGAAATTAATTCATGATACTTGTCAAACATATATCCTCAATTTTTTAGAAAGTTGCTTAGAATGGACTATGGAAAAACAAGAACCGTCTTGGCTCAAAGAGAAGCAAAGGTTTGAAGATAAAGATATTATTTATGAATGGAATCATAGCTTATCTAGTGCCTTAGCTAGGGTCGTTGGGATATTCCCTACAGAAGAAATCAAAGCCCAATTCCTTATGCCAATTCTTAAGCTTAAAACAGATGCTTGTTGGGAGTTGCTTTATCCGTTCATTGAAAATTATATTTGTCGTTATATTTATGATGCGCAAAACATTCCTGACAATGCGTTAGATATTTTAGATTTATGTTTGGATTGTTTTTTAAAAGCATCGTGTTTTGATAAACAGAGTCACAAAGCTGGTGAAATTACTGGTATTGAATTACCACATATAGCTAAATGCCTAATGTTTGTTTCAATAGATCAAACAGCAGCTTCAGCAAGTAGATTTGTGAATAGTGATTGGTCTGAAATTGGTCTAATTTTACCTTTAATTGATAAGTATATCCGAGCGGCAGGTTGGACTGAATATGTTATTCACCTATTCTTGAAATTGTGCGAACGATCAATCCAAAATTATCCATCACACCTATATGCCGATCAAATTTTAGAATTAATCTCCTCAGGTGAAACATTGAATTGGAATGAGCACGTATACCAAAGGATATCTAACATTATCCAAATTTTTATAGATAAGGAACAATCTATGCCAATAGAATTACGACAAAAATTTTTAAGAATTATTGATTGGCTAGTTGATCATGGTGATCGAAGAAGTGCAGCCCTTCAACAAAGCAACTTTTTCCAAAAAGTAAAAAGTTACTGAGCAATTAATTTTTATCAAATATTTATCTAGTTGAATATACTATGAATCATGAGAGCTTAATCAAAGTTGAAACCCTAAATTCGGAATCTACAGGGTGTCTTTTTTTATCACATGATGAGAAAAAATCATTTGTCATGACATCTAAACATAGTATTTGTGACCAAAAGGATAATTGTGACCCTTACAAAAATAAAGAAGATGGCTGTTGTAGAAACTGCCCTAAAGAATTCACTATTGAAAATATCCATTTATTACAGAAGGGAAATCAAGAAAAACTGAGTATTATTAAAGTATTTTATGATAAAAATAAAGATCTTACGATTATTGAGGTTAATGAAAAGGCTACCAATAAATTAATCATCAATGAAGAAATTTATACCGACTCTTATATTGCAAGAGGGTTCAATGAAAAGGATAACGATTGGATTAATTTGGACCTAGATAAACCTAAACCTTTCGGATCAATGATTCTCTATCGCCATTCAAGTTCAATTCCTAATTTAGTAGAGAAAAAAAATAATTTTAAAGGAATATCTGGTTCGGTCGTTTTCACTTATCATCAAGATAACTCTCAAAAAATTGCCAAAGCACTAATTATTCATAATGAAAGCCATAATGATTTTGGAGCAGAGAATCTTGAAAAACTAGACTTCGATTACATCAATAATTTTTTTGAATGTCATGTCTTTTGTAGAAAAAAAGATATAGATTTAAATGAACTAAAGCTTCTATTACAAAAGAACCAAGAATGGTTATTAGAGTCTTTCTCTAATAACAAAGCAGCCAAATACAATTTTGGTCAGCCTTTAGCTCCTAACGATCCAAATTTACCGAAGTTATTACCTCGTAAAAGTCTGATTAATAATATTCATCATAATTTATTTACAGAAGATGTTAATTTCATATTAGGAAAAGAAGGGGTAGGTAAATCATGGGTCACTGCACAAAGTTGGTTATTTCTTGAAGACAAACCCTTACATATTTTTTTGACTGCTCAGGATTTTAATCAATTTGATAAGAATAATTTAGAACATTTTTTAATAAAAAAGATTATTGAACAAACAAAAGAAGAAGATAATCAAATTACTGTTACAAAATGGAAGGATAGATTCAAAAACTGGGGAAATGATTCAAGTGAAAATAATATTAACCTCTTAATATCTATTGATGGAATAAACCAAAAACCTGATGTAGACTGGCATATAATTATCGATTCAATTTCTTACTTATTTGAAAATAAGAAAGTTAAAATTTTAGTTACATCGCGAACCATTTTTTTTAATGCAAAAGTCAAAAGAAAAATTACAGCTAAGTATGAAACAGTAACAATAACAGATTGGTCTGAAGAAGAAAGAAATGAGATTTTAGTCCAAAAAGATATTAATCCCAATACACTGACAGCTAGCGTAGCAAACTCTTTATTAAATCCTAGACTGCTAAATATTGCTATTAGTCTATTCGATAAACAGAAAATCCAAAACATTGCGGAGCTAGATGTCAATAGAATATTACTAGAACACATTTGGCAAATGGAATCCGACAATTATGGAAAAATGACATCTTCTGATTTTTTAAAAAGCCTTCAAAGTCATGCACAGGAAATTATAATCAGATTAGTCAAAGATGAAAAGGATGATCTGAATCATTTCAAAGGAAATCTCTATGCTGTTGCTGAAGGACGCTTTTTTGAAGTTGTAGAAGATGATCTTGATTCATATAAATTAAAAGATGAGGGTTTATGTTTTTCACTAGGTTTAGAAATCGTTCTTCAACTAAATAGACTGAAGCGAAATGATAAAAATCTAGATGATGGTTTAGCTAAAATTATTGAGCCTATAAATGCATTAGATAAGACCTCGGATATTATTATTTCTAGTCTTACAATATTGATTTTTGAACCAAATTTTTATTCTAAAGAGGTTCTTAATGCTTTAGTTTCATGTTTTGTATCTCTGCAAAATACCGATGAGTCATACCTCAGTTATTTTTCTACGATTGTTGAAAGACACATTTCAGATTTTATAAATATTCTAGAAGAGTTATGTTTGACTGGAGGTAGTCAACCAAATTTTAATTGGGTTGAAAAGTCAATTATTTGTATCCCACATATTTCACAATCTTGGCTATGTATCGAAGAGCAGATAAAGAAATGGTTACAATATTATTCATTATCGCCAGAAAAAAAACTCTCACATTTTTCAAGAAAGGACGATAAGGATCGCTTGATTGCATTAGAAAAAAATCAGGTTGAAATTTCAGAAAAATTAAACAAACTATCGCCAATTGAAAAAAATATAATTACTCAATTAACTGAAAATAAAAAAGATATTGATACACTGGTTATTACGGCATTCCATATCTTAGCAGGAAAACCTTTAGCCAATTTTGCACCTGAATTTACTAAATGGAGCTTTAGCTGTAGTTTAAATTCAAGTTATAGCTCCCCACACAAAGACTTTATTAGCTTAATTAGATATAACCTTGTTGATTGGGAGAATACAAGGACGCAATTATTAAATGAAGCAAAAACTTTGGATTCTTCAGGTAATTCAAGTGTGGCGCAATGGGCGTATATAAGAATACTTTATGCAACAGGTGAGTCCAGTGATGCAAAATTTGCGGAAGATCTTGCTAAGCAACTTAGAACTGATGCATCCTTTGGAGGATGGAGAAGAATAGAAAACTATTGTTCTACTGATCCATGTGACCCTGAATCACTAGAACCAGAAAATATTAAAAAAACTACCAAAGCATGTGAAGAGCTCGATATCAGTCAAATCTGGAATGACTTAAATCAGACATCAGAAAGTCTTTTACTACATGATATTCAAACTGGCCTTGCACGCTTTAGACCAGCAGAAGTTATATCAAAGCATAGAGAATTAATTACTGATGTTTTGAGTCGAACTAAATACCCTTTACGATGTGGTATATTAAATATAGATCAACATAATATTTTATCCACGAAAGAACATGTCGATAAATTATTAGAATTACATAAGCTTAATAAAAACTCAGAGTTATTTGATGGATTGACTGAAAATGATAAAAACTTTGTAAATCAATATTCAGTTATGCAAATTCTTCCACATATTGAACCAACTCAACAAATTGAAGTCCTTCTTAATTTCAATAAAGAGGATAATGTATTTATCGATCTCATCGAAATTATAGAGTCTGTAACAATTGAAGAGTTTGATCAAATTCTTGATAGAAAATTACAAGAACATCAAATTTTAAATTTACTTTATTACGCAAATATTAATGAAATAGATCTAACGGAAAAATATAAGAAAATTTTAAAGGAACATTTAAATAGTCATAATTCATTTATAAAAACGGAGGTTTTTAGAGCAATAAGTATTCATGAGGATATGGGTTTATTAAATGATTTTATTGAGATAAATTGGTCAGGTTTAACAACAGATGCTAATAACCATGAGTTATTTTATGGCTCATTATTATGGTTACTATCTGCAAAAAATAATTTAGTAGATGAAGAAGCTGCCGTAGCAAACATTAATCCTAATATCTATGGAAATGCTAGTGAATATCTTTCAATTATAGGATTACAAAGAATAGCATTTGCTATAGAATCTATCCTTAAAGATATTATCAATACTGATATTGATTTTCCAGATTTAGAAATTATTGAAAACTTATCATTAAAAAGAAATGTTACTTCATTATTTTCAGTTGACAGAAGAGAAGAGAATGTTACCTTCGAGCAAAATCTAAAATCACTTTCAGAATCTGGTGAAGCTTTTGAGAAAAGACATGAAAATCAAAATCATCAATTTGATAATTATATTAGTTATTTAAAAACAAAAGGTGCTGATCTTATTTTAAATGGAATGTTACCAGAAACATTTGCTCACATAGCAAATTCAGCTCCAGAATTGAAAGATGAATGGTTTAATACTTTTTTCTAAATTATCAAGCTCTCATATACCTAAATTTTATAACTTTATTTTACTGCTTGCCTATACTTACTCTGAGGATGATACTCAAAAGGCTCAATTTCTATGGGATAAAATAAGCAATAGTGACTCTTTTACCAATATAACAATCGGCCATGAAAAAATACCACTTAAACAAATGTCAATTTGGGGAAGTTCAAATCGAGATTTAGATGCATATCGATTTGAACAACTAGATAAAGCAATATCAGATCAAAAAATATATAACCAAGTGCTTGCAGCAATAGTAAATAATAATGAAATAATTATTTATGATTACATTTATCAAAAAATAAATTGTGTAGAACCATCTCAAATTGCTAGAGGAATCCTAGTTGCTGGATGTTTAGATGAAAACTCTTTATCTGATGAACTATTGAATACGTACAAAGATTACAATGGGATAATTGGAGAGACATACAAAGCATCTTTATATATGTATGAAAGAAATATTTGGTCTAAATATTGGTTCACCAAAATGTTATCTACAGAGGATAATGAAGAGTTTTGGAAATACATGATTTTATTTATAAAAATCGTAGATTTAAGATTTTATAAGTGGAAATATTCCTTATTAAAGGATAATGTTCTTTTCCAAAAATTTTATCTGAGTTTCAGAAATGATATCAATAATCGCTGTAAAAAATGGAAAAAAGAACGAGATAAAAAACTTTTTGGCAGTGAACCTCCAAATCCTATCTACATTTATCTACAAGGATGATCCCAAAAAATATATTATGAACAATAATTGATTAAAGAATTAATAGCTTTGATTTTTATTTTCAAGCTATTAATTTCTTTGCTTTTCATTTGTCGTAATTGTTCAATTTTAAACTGAATATCAGGAAATTGTCCTTTTAAATCATGCAATGCTTCAATTTCTTCTTCTAATGAAATCATTTCGCTCTCAAACTCTTCTTTTTTCAAATTTAGTTCTTGGAGGGTAGATGTTGACTCAATGCAAAACTGTGATCGTAAATCATGCAAATTTTCAGCTTCAGTATAGGTTGTTTGTCCATATAT
This sequence comes from Acinetobacter sp. Gutcm_16, assembly GCF_028649355.1. Lineage (NCBI taxonomy): Bacteria > Pseudomonadati > Pseudomonadota > Gammaproteobacteria > Moraxellales > Moraxellaceae > Acinetobacter > Acinetobacter sp. Gutcm_16. The sequence continues at coordinate 25,746 of NZ_JAQSUV010000020.1, forward strand.
ACTTTTTTCATCATCAACCGTTAAATAGCCATCTTTAACTAGTCGAAGTATTAGCCGATAAACACTTTGATAGTTAACATTACTATCTACTACTTTCAAAAGTTTAACTTTATCCCAAAAGTCTACCGTTTGCCATGAGTCAATCTTATAGCTACAAAGTACACGGGAAAGTTCTTTAAACATTGGTAAGTTTTGAATTTCCATATTCATCACTCAAATAATGAGGATTATAGTCCGTGGATTAAAACACTTCAATTCCTGATAGTTCTTGTATTTATGGTAGTCACCTATGAATCAAGAACTAGCACTGTCGATTGGCGCAAAAATTAGGGAAACTCGAAAAAATAAATCTATTAGCCAAGAACAATTAGCCTTATCAACAACAATTGATCGTAGCTATTTGGGGCGAATTGAAAGGGGAGAAGTCAGCATTACTGTTGAAAAACTCTACCAAATCTCACAAACACTCAATGTTGACCCTAAAATATTACTCCCTTGAAAGATATTTTTTAAGGAGATGTGGAGCTAAGAGATGATCAACTTTCAAGTTTGTTCTAAGCTTTACCTCTTCAATAATATCTATAAGCGTTTCTGTATTCTGATGAAGCTGTGACTCCAAATCATCAATTTGAGTGCGTAGATTTTTATTGGTGTCCGTAAGAGCCTGCCTTGTCTTTTTATTTACATAAAGTTGCTGTTCTTTAGTCTTTAGATGTAGTGGCGAAATCTGCTCAGATACATATAAAGATATAAGCTTCTTCCGTTCAGCAGAACTCAAAGTACTTAGCCCACCTGATATATAGCCCTTAGATGTTAGACGGCTATGAAGAGATTTGTGCGAAATAGGGGATTTTTCAAAACCTTCAACTAACATCATTTGCAATTCTTGTTCGATGACTTCATCTAATTGTTTGCCACGTAACATATTAGGCTTCCTTAGTCTCAATTTTTTGCTGTTCTATAGCGAATAGTTCACTTAAGGTTGTTGGTAATTTAGTGATCGCATCGCCATAAGGAAAAACGGGAATAGGAGTTAAACTATTTTGCCTATCAAGTGCTTTTGTCTTTAAGTCACTTAAATAAAGTATTTTTTGACGCAAATCCTCAAGCATTTCTCTATAAGATAAATCATGGATTACGATTTGCTCTATTTGTGCAAACTTATCTAGTAATTCATTCAAAGTATGATGTAGAGCTTCTAATTCACCTTTACGTCCAGTTAAAGCAAAGTTTCCACATTGATCACCTGATTGGCAGGCAAGACGTTTAGGGCAATCGTGTACAGCAACTTCACGCATACACCCACCAAAAGGCAAGGGGTATAAACAAGCATGGCGTTGAACTAATGAATTCGCAAATGATTGATCCTCTTTAACCAACTCATTAAAAGATTCAGCGATATCTTGAAAATATTCATCAAAAAAGGAGTTTTTTACATAGCTTGCCATTTCACTTTTTGAATCAAATGTCTGTAAATTCATCTTTAGGTTATTTTCTAGATCCAATTTGTCTGAAAAGTACATTAATCCATCAATTTTGATAGAATCAATTGGATATTCTGGCTTGAGTTCTTGCTTAGCATTTTCATAAAGAGCCAATTCTTGTTTTTCTAACAAACTAGCTGTGACCTTACGTTGTTTTAACGCTAAGTGTTGATAATACTGGTTTTGCTTGATATCTACACGCCCCATAAGCATTGCTTGCAAATGTTCAGCTAAACCACTGAGAGCGAGAAAAGTATTGATGTTGTGCCGTGGGATATGACTTGTAAGCTTTGAATGTTCTGCTTCATTCTCAAGTAAATTATATTTTTCAAAAACTGAAATATGTGTAGAGTTGCCTAAGAAACTATTCACAATATTTATGTTGAGTGGAATTACATTCGTTTTGTTTGAAAATGATCTTTTTAAAGTTGCTGATTTAAACTCATGAATAAAAAGTAAATCTTCATAAGCGATTTTTTCCGTTTTTCCTTCATAATTAAAAACATGGTCTATAGGATGTTCAGAGTCATAGTTAGCTAATCCTTTGATGAAAGCATTAATATCATGTTTTAAATAATATTTTTCGACCTTTTGACCAGATTTATTCCCCTTAAAAATAGGCGTATTTTTAAGAGTCTTAATGACAACTTCACGCTGACCCGCTCGACCTCTATAGGTATCTTTAACTCCAAAAACAGTTCCAATCAGATCATCTATCTCCACATAATCTTGATCAAGATCATCAATAGATTTTGGCAAGAAATCTGAGCAATTTTTTGACCTAATATAATGAAGATGCTCTCTATATTCTTTGGTGAGTTCTAACACAGATTGAAATATTGTCTCAACTAAATTTGCAGATAATGGCTCAACCCAGTGAATTCTAAAGCCAGCTCCTTTCGCACCATGATATTGAATTCCCAAAGTGTATTGCTTTTTGCCATCTAAAGTTAAATGCTCTTTTGTTACTGGATCAAGAATAGGTTGTTTGATCAATGCATCTGTTTTTAGAAGAATTGCTTCTGTTGAGCGTAAACCAGTAACAATAAGCAATAATAAAAGATTTAGAACAATCTTTTCACCATTCGTCTCACACAAACTGATGAGTGAAACAATATTTATAAATGTACGAATTGAAATCAGCTTTTCTTTATCAAGATCATCATCATCTAGTTCCAATTGATCAATTAAAGCTTTTGTCTTCTTAGCATTTGGGGTTCTATTCTGACGGTTTATGTATAGGTATTTTTGAGAAAATTCTAAAGGTTGTTCAGTAAAAGCGTAATGATTTAACATCTCCTGTAATCTAAGGTATGTACCAGCATGATCAGGAAGATTCGTTTTACTAGAATTTTCTGCCAAAATTTCAAAAGACTTATTTAATATTAATGTAGATAAATGGCAGGGATGTATGCTCTCCATTTTTTCAGCATGTAGAGCACTATACCAACGCTTCAGGATTAAAAATTCTGCATATAGCTTTTGGGGAGATGCTTTGGAGTTAGATTTACGATAACTAAGAATAAGTACAGATTTAATAAATTCTTGAAATTTTTCATCAATTTTGGTGTCCTTTACCCCCCTCAATCGTTTAATACGTCCAAAAGTAAAATGACTCTGCCCACTTCCTGATAGCAACCAACCTGATCCAACCGTACCACCATACCAAGATGAGTCATTCCAATCCCATTTAAAATTAGACTGTAAATTTTGATTAAAGTAATTTTTTTGTTCTTCAATAAAAGTATTATATTTTTCAATATTCATGGCTATCATCCTTCTGTAATGCGCAACGAGCTATTACAGATTCAATTTCGAATTTAGTTGACTCATGCACTCGAATCAATGGATTTCTAGATACGCCAATTCCATCTGATAGCTTAATAAGATCGTTTATTTCATTTTGTATGCTTTCTAAAACATGATTATGGCTAGCATCAATAAAAGGATGAAAATACATACAACCATAGCAATTACGAACTGGTTGAAATAAACATTTGTCTTCGTAGGAGCACCCACCAATATCATAATGAATTTTGCTACCGATATTTCCTAGTACTTTTTTCTGATGCCAATCTTTCTTATAAACGAGCCTTCCAGTCAGAAGCATAGCGATCATTTGTCTATACAGAGAATTTTTACCAAGTGCCTGCGCTCTAATTTGAGCTAGTTCTGGGGTAGAAAAAATATAATGTCTGGCTGTTACAACAGAAGAGTGACCTAAGATATATGCAATTTCCTCAGCTGAAGAACCTGCCATTGCCAAACTATAGCCAACATGATGCCTAAAATCAGAAAAGGAGTACTTTTGCTTTATCATTTCACCAGAAAGAACAGCTTCTCTATAGGCTTCAGGAGCAAAATTAAATAATTGTGTATTAATCGCTTTTGAGCAAAAACGAGCAGAATTTTCACCTAAATCAAATAACTTATCTTTTGGACTCAAGTCAAATCTTTCAATATAAGCAATGATGATTTCAGCAACTTCTTCTGGAAGTTTTACAGCTATTTTCTCATGTACATAGCGTGCTTGTTTTGCATAGGGAATTAGTATGCTATAGCGATGAAATTGATCTACCGTACGTGTGGTATCTATTTTTATATCTTCAGCAGCTAGTTTAGCTAATTGCACAGGTCTAAGACCAGTTACATACACCAATCCAAGTATTGATGCGTAAAGTAGTTTTTGATTATCAATACTTTGAAAATCATCCTTAATAACTTGTTTTAACTTGATAAATCCTTGTTGAATCATTGAAATAAGAGGGTAATCAATCGCATCTTCGTATTGTTGGTAATATAATCTTGAATTAAATGCTTTGGGACGTTCAAGAAATCCCAACTCATATTCCTGATCAAGATCAAAGCATGAAAAGTTCTCGAGAAATAATAGCTTCACCAAAAACTTAAAATGATAATAGTATGTAGAATTATCGACTTTTGCTAAATCAACCAATAAAGATTTCGAATTGTGATAATCAAGCTTCAGATTTCTAGTTTTTAGCGACTTTATGGCAAAAGTGTAAGCCTGAAATTTAGCTTCAAGTGCAGATGGTGTATTAACCTGAATGTAATTAGCTAGAAAAAATTTAGCCAATTTTTTCTCTGATGTACTGAAATTTGAGAAGTTTAAGAGAATCTTTTTTCCTGAATAAGAAAAATTCCAAACATCGTTTGATGTTTGAATGAACTTACTATCAAACTTATCAGCTCTATGAAATCGAATGATTGTTGGCAAGTGTAAAGACTCTATGAGCCTAAGGTCAGCATCATAGAAAATAATAAATTCACTAGAACTATCATCAATTTTTTCAAAATCTAGACTAAGTTGAGACATATTCTTATCAATCACAATTTAATACTGGAATCTATGATCCGAGCCAAGTTCATAAAATTAGCACGTTCTACAATAAAGCGTTTACCATAATATATGGGCATTGTACTTGTAGGTGACCAACCACCTAAGGCTCTTAGATCATCCTGTGCTTTTAGTAGAGCATCATTTACACTTTGTTTGAGATCAGAGTGACTAGCATTTTCTTTCTTATATTTCTCAAAAGAAAAACTTAACATCATATAAGCCCAAGAATGTCTACATACGTGCGGAGTTAGACGTTCTATTGAATCATAAGCTGAAGTATCAAAGCACTCAGGTAACAATGCTTTTAATGACAAATCTACTTGATCAAATATCTTTTTAACACTGGCATAACTTAAAGCAGAGTAGGGAGGCTTTAAAGATGTAAATAAGATTTGTGAAGGAATTTCTTTTCGTATTTCATTTATATAAATTTGAAGAATTCTATAGTCTCGTTCCTGTAGTTGAATTACTCGGTATGAATATTCATTTTTGATTTTTGGCTTTTTTGATCGATCATCGAACTCATCATTTGTGTTTGTAATAATTAAACTAAAGTTATGTTTCTGAATCGATTTTTTAATGGAATTGGTTGTTAGTAGCATGAGTTCACCAATTCTAAGACCATAGTTAAGCATGAGATGTATGATCAGAAAGTTTCTGAGTTGTACGCTTTTAGATCTAAAAGGATTTAATTCATTGTATTTATTAGAATTACTTGGTGAAATAACTGAATACAATCCTTTAATCATTTCCTGATTCATACTTTTAAAATTGTGATTTATCTCACTTTTAATTGTTTTATTAGCTTTTGAAAAATTATTTATAATTTTTTTCTTTATTGTCATGTATTTATTCAAGTTTTCTTTAATTTTTTGAATCTCCTTCAAAGTAAGTTGTGGCTGTGATTGGATGCTTAGGTATTCATCAATCAAAAAGCTGTAAAACTTTAGAAAGGATCTAATTCTATGACCAATTGTCGTGTAATTAGTATGGTCTGTATTTCTTAGCCGAATAAGATTGCTTTCAATTTTTTTATTATTTTCTAAATAGACAATGAAATTATCAATTTCACCTTGAATGATCTCAAAATTATAGGATGTCGAGTAGAACGACTCACAAAAGGATGTCGAAAACTTTTCATGCCAAAATTCATACCAAAATTTTATTGCGATTAAATCTGCATGCTGCGTGGATATGCTTTGAAATCTAAGGAACTTCATTGTGTACAGCATGGGGTACAAACATGGACAAGATGAATCCAGATCAAATAAAAGAATAATTTGATTTTCGTTTGAGACTTTCTTTTCTAAATGAATTGTTTTTAAAGCAAACATAGTAAAGTTTATGAAGTATTCTTAAGGTCAACATATCATATTTTATAAGTGAAATAGAAATCACTTAAGTCATTGAATTGTGGTTTAAGTAAGAAGGATATGAAGTTATGATTAGGTGTATCGGATTTAACATAATATACATTATACGAAATTTAAGCTATTTATAAGAAGCCACAATTGTGGCTTCTTATAAATAACTTAGATCACATCAAATTCAATTCGACGGTTTTTCTTACGGCCATCTGCAGTTGCATTATCAGCAACAGGTTTGTTCGAGCCCAAACCTTCGACGCTTAAACGTTCTGCTGCAATACTTTTATTGATCAAGTAGTTTTTAACAGCCACAGCACGTTCTTTACTTAAAGCAAGATTCTTTGCAGCGTCACCTGAACTGTCTGTGTGTCCAATAATTTTAACCTTTTTCCCACCAACCTTATTTAGAGCCACCGCCATTTCATCTAAGATCTGAGTCCCACTCGCAGCCAAAACTGCACTGCCAGATTCAAATTCTATAATTCTGTTTTTAAGCGCTTCATCTATAATTTGCTGTTCAGCCTGATTGACAGAAAGCTGTGCATTTAAGCGATATGGTGACGTTACTAGACTTTGGAATAAGTTTGTTGTTGGCTGAATTTCATTTGAACTCGATATTTTTCCATTAAGTTCCATTTGCGTACCACGTACAGAAAGTTTACCTTGGTGAACTTTTTTTAACTCTGGAACCACCATATTCGCAACAGATTCACTCCAACCATTCGGAGCGCTAACTGCTTTAACCTTTACTTTATCAATCACTTGGTCAGCACCATAAACACTGTACATCTTATTCAAAATGATTTGCTTACTGGCCTCATTTGGAACAACACCTTCAACAATAATCGGTTCAGCCCAGACATTCACGCTCAAAACCAACGTTAAAGTCAGCAGCCATTTATTCGACTTAAATCTATGATTTATTTTCATATTTTATTAATCTATAAAAGTTTTTTTAAAAAGTTTCACAGCTTGTATTAAGCTCAATTGCCGCTCACACAAAGCTTGCTCCAGCGTTGCCAAACCAGCATTTTGCTCTAAATATGCATCAATCCAATTCGCTTGGACCAATGAGACCCAGTGATCTGAATCTAACTTTTGCGTGAAAATTTCACTTAAGGTCATAATATCTGCTCCTTGAAAGCCAAAAAGCAGTACAGGTTTTTCGCTATGTAAAACCCCTATCAGAAGCTCAGCATTTTGATTTTGGATAAAAAAACTGATTAGATTGACCCAAAAAGCTGCAATTTCATAGCAGTAGCTAGAGTTATTAATAGGTAAAATCAACACCTTAGTTAAGCGACTAGTACCATATTGAATAACGGGTTGTAACAATAACCCGAGTCCAATCATGCTTTGTGCAAGCTCGTAACTGCTCATTCTCAGTAATTGAGCAAATGAATGTATCGTATGGTGTTCATAAAATGCCGAAACTTCGCTGTTATTAAAAACCTGTATCTCATTATTTAATTTAGATAATTTATCGATCACGATATTAGGGTCGCGTATCGAACGCACCACACGATTCTTTTGAAATAAGTCGATTAAAGTTTGCTTATAGCGATATGGCGCATAAATAATATTATCAAAACTATTTTCAACTTCTAATAAATGACTCAATACCATTGGAAATTGACGGCCAGAACTGTCGTGACTGGCTATCAAATTTGCCACAAGAAAATTATTTTCTTGTGGATTGGCAATAAAAAAGTCTAATGAAGGTAGCTTTTCATACGCTTGACTAAATCCCTCTGATTGCATGGCATGTTCTAATGCTTCAGTAATCCACTGATCAATCAGTTGAATTAAGGCATACTGGCCGCGTGTTTTTAAGAAATCACCACGTGCAGGACATTTTCCATAATATAAAGCTAAGGTACGCAGTTCATCCATCGCAATACTCCTTACAACCTAGCCACTTTCTAGAAATCATAAACGAGGCTCCTGTATACCTGGTGTTGGAGCTTTAGGACTTGCAGCTGTTGCTGAAGGTGTGGTTTGCGCTGCCACCACACGTACGGATTTATTGGTGACAATTTGATCGACCAGTTGCATACCATTGTAACTGCGCTGCCCGCCTACTCCACCATTGGCGTCCCCGCTGATTAAACGGAAATTGACTTTTACTGCAAGCTCTGGATTTTGCTGATTTCTCCAAATCATTTCATAGCTTCCGCCACGTTGCGTTCGCTCAGCACCGTCAATTAAACGATTAATACCATATTCACCAGGCGCCTCAAAAATCGTATGCGTTTTCCCATCTAAATCAATGGCTGTAATACGTGCACCTGGAATTGCTCCGGCATTTGGCCATACAAAATTCACCCATTGTTGAATGCCGTTTTCATAAAGCATTCTTTGTCCATCAATATCAATGGTATAGGATAAAAACTTAGGATTTTCAATTGGGTAAAATTGAAAATTGGATTGCGCCGTAGCAGCAGGTGCAGACGAAGCTTGATTTAACGCTCCTGTTGCCATGCCATTACTTGGCGCAACATAGCTCTGAAAATTCATTACAAATTGTGGATTTAAACTAATCCCTAAATCTTTCCACGTCTTAGAAGTCAAGGTATAACCACGACGAATAACCAGTGGATCAAGATACTCTTTGACATAACGCGCAATACTGCCATTTTCACCAAGAATCTGGCTAATTTCATTGCTGGTTGCTTGTAGTGTCGCTGAAGAGTTAAATGGATATTTTTTACTCAGATTTGTATTGAAAGGTTGATAGACTTGCATAATCCATAGCTTATTCATCTCATCTTGTGCTGGGAGAATTAAACTTTCAAATGATTGTGTCAGTGGCGACATCAACAGCTTTTGGAGCAGTTTCTGATCAACCTCAGACAAACCAACGGACATTTTTTCATCGACCAGCTTCTGCGTTGTATTAAAAACAGAGTTTTGCTCATTAATGGTCGACTTAACTAAACTCATCGCAGATGGTCCAATATCCCCTGAATTTTTCAAGTCATTGAATTTACTTCGAACTTGCGCTAAAGATTGCATGTATTCATCAAGTAAAGACTTATTTTGTTGGTCGTCACGCTTACGCACCAACTGATAAAACATCTGGAATTCTTTAGAAATCGGGCCTTGCGCTTGATTCATGACTTTGGCATCAAGCTGAGTCTCATCTCGTCTTAATACTTTGCGCTTAAACCAAGCCACAAAACCTGTTTGCGGCGCTGCCAGCTCTGCCATTACGACTGGATTGTCCCAACTGGTTTCTTTCGCAACGCGATCAAAAACACTTCGAATGGGTGAGTTTTCAGGCTCGCCTAAAACTTGAACGAAACTCGCCTGTTGTCCATAATCCTTAGCTTTTGCATAATGTATCGCACCTAAAAATTTCCGCCACTCTGCAATATATTCTTTTTTATACAGTTCTGTGAGCTGTTTACGGATTTGATCTGGGCTACCACTAAATGATAAGTCATCCGACTGTGTGCTGTTCAGTACCCAGTCTTTAGTATCCGTAGGACGTTTTGCAACTTCATCGATGGCTTGTTCAACATATTCTGACCATGCAGCATGTGTAAACATACCCGGTAAGGCATAACTCCCTAAGATTGCATTTTGATTGGCATCGCCAAGCATTTGCTTTATGGTTAATGCTGGATAACGGACAGCCGCACGCATTTTTAATTCATTATAAACTCGGTCTCGTGCAGGCATTCCACGAATAACAGACAGAAGAACTTGACGCGTTTGATCCACCACCAAGCTGTCTGAGCTGAGTACTGGAAATTTAGGATCGCCAACTAAAGTCATGCTATACGACAAAATTTGCTCTGCCTTTTGGATCATTTCTCCGCGCGGCATTTGACCACGATTATTATCCAACCATGAACGCCAGAAACGTGTGACTTGATCACTTAAATGACTTGCATCCATATATTGAGTATTACCCATCATTAAATAGGCTTTTAAAGCATTGTATGCATCTTGTGGATTTGCATCATTAGGCTCTAAATATTGCTGTGTTTTTGCAACAGGCGTCAGCTCTACATTTGCATGGTTTGTACGCAATTTCTCTTCATTGCTTTCCACCCGCTGTAGATATTGGGCTATATTTTGTTGTGTTGGAATCAATACAATTTGCTCAACACCCTTTAAATATTCAGTTTTTAGCTTCTCCCGCAGCTCATCTCCCTGATATAGACCAAAACCCAGTTTTAAAGGACGATTGTCTTCAAATTGGTCCAACTGCTGCATGCGTTCCTGTAAAATCAATAGTGCACTCAGTTGTGTAGACAACTCTTGACCCGATTGCTTTTCAAGTAAAACGACTTTGTCTAAATCAGCTTGTACGTCTGCAATTAATTGCTGATTATTCCGATAAGACCACACCCATAGACTTAGAATAATAGCTACACCAAATAAAGCTGCAACAAAGGCAATATAACGTTGACGCTTTCGGCTAGGGTTAATATGCTGTTTAACGAGGTTCTTGTCTTTCAGAATAATGTCTGAAAATAAACCTTTTAAAAAATAGCCATGGTTTTGCGAGACAGACCTTGTTGGAATGCCATTTTCATTATCCAAACCTTTTTGCAATAAAAAGTCTTGAGCGATTTGCTCAGTCATTGGACTTTCAATAATGCCTTCTTGCAGTGCACTGGTGAAATAAAAGCCACGAAAAACAGGTTTAAATTGATAAGGGTTATCTTCAAACAGTGTGCCGATAAATGTCTTTAACGCAGGCTTTAAGCTCTTAAACTCTAAAGGAAATGTCATGACACTTGGAGAAATATTCTGCGAGTGTCGACGGCTGAGATGTGTCGTACTGACGCCTTTTAAACCGTCATATAAGATGGAATAGTGTTTTTCAAACAGTTCAACAGCATTATTGGCCCCATCGGTTGTATAAGGCAGTGTTGCCCCCCAAACCTGATCAAACTCACCGACTTCATAACATTCAAAAAACTCAGTAAAGCCTGCTATCAGATCCATTTTAGAGAAGACCAAATAAACAGGTGAAAAAACTTCTAAGCGCTCAGTAAGATCCTGAATTCGTGCACGTAAATTCTTTGCCAGTTTGATCGACTTTTCTGGACTGTTACTCACTAACTCAGCAATACTGACAATCACGATCAAGCCATTGATTGGTGCTTTTGAGCGGTTTTTTTTCAAGATATTTAAAAAACCTAACCATTCAAAATGATCTTCCGCATAAACGGAATAACGACCCGCAGTATCTAATAACACGCCTTCTGTTGAAAAAAACCAATCACATTGACGTGTTCCGCTGAGTCCAGCAGAAACTGATTTTTGATGAGTTTCTTCAAAAGGAAACTTTAAACCCGAATTATAAATGGCCGAACTTTTACCTGCAGCAGGATTACCAATTACCATATACCATGGCAACTCGTAGAGTGCAGCATTACCCTTTTTATCCCCCAGTTTTGATTTTCGAATCAACTGAATAGATTCTTTCATTTGTTGCTGAATCAAATGAAGTTCATCTTTGTTTTTTTGTTTGCCATATTCCGCATTGGTATCATGTGCAATAGCATCAGCAAGTTTTTCACCTTGTACTGCATGTCGACGACGTACAATGAGTAAATAAATCCCCCACAGCATCAACCCGCATACATAACAAATCATTAAAGGCCAAAAGATTTTGGCTGGAATGACGTTATACATGGCCATTAGTGCTACAAAACCCGATATAGCCATAATAGCTTTAGGGTTGCTCACATACTGCCAAACATAACCTAAGACGTTATAAAATAAAGAATTCACAATACTCTCTTATTCTTTTTTAATTTAAATGGTTGGTTCTACAGGGATATTACTGTCTTCACACGCATGTAGAAAACAATGTGTAGACAATTGATCAGTGCTATAAATCATCGCCATCAGTTCATCAGGCAAATGCATACTCAACATAAATCCAAAAACTTTGGCCAAATGCTGTGTATGTCCAGAGCTTTGTTTGGTATGAATGAAGTGATGCGATTCAATCCCACTTCGATCGAAAATTTGGTTAAGTTTTTTCATGGTTTGAATGTCTGTAATATCATCGAGCATCAGCACAAAAGGCTGAATATCTTTAAATTGTTCTAATTGCTTCATCGGTGGGGATGCAAAATGATTGGCAAGATTGGCCTCGTTTAGCGCAATCTTGAGTTGTTTTAAGGGTTTGATATCAAGTAATGGTAAAGAAGATGATGCTAAGCACCAACTAGAGGCATATTCAGCAGGCAAGTAATGGTCGGTTAACCATGTTTTTTCATCGAGCAGTTCTTGGTCAATTTCAGAATCTACATTCAGGATGAACGTGATTTCCTCTGACTGCTGAGAAATTTGCTCCAATAACAGCATCCAATCTTTATAGGCTGTTTCTTGACTGAAATAATGGTGCTCAAGATGAATTTGCTGCGTAATCACGCCTAATGAACTTAAATAATCCTGTACGACGCCACTGCTTTGTTCTTCATTCCAAACATGTAACATCGATTCAGGCAGCAGCATATGTATATTGATACGGTTTAATTTAGCAACCTGCTGCACATCAGGTTGTGCCTCTGGTTCATTGCTATCATATTCACTCGTAGGATCAATCCATGCTGGATGCATACGATACTCATAGGCCAATTCACTGTCATAAAATAAGGCAGATTGCTTTAAATGCTGTGAGATTTGCCACAATGTTTCTGCATGTTGCTCTAGTTGATGCTCGATCAGGGCTTGAATTCGCAGATGGCGCGGATGATCAACGACTTCATCATCGTCCTGATTTATAATGACATGGTCTAGTGCATGTATGCGATAAGACAGCATCGGTAAGCCATAGGCATTTTGTAATTGAGTATCGAGCTCTGGGCTTTTAAATTTTTTAATCTCGTCAAGAATCTCGCCATTTTCCCCAAAGGCACTATATGCAGACGAAGAATAAATATTCAGGTTTAACCACTGAATTTCAACAGCTTCAGCTTGTTGGTTCTCATCATCCTGATGCTGCTCTACTTGCGCTTGTTTTTGTTGCTCTTTGCGCTTTTGGTGAGCTTTAATTGCATGATAAATAAATACTGGAGACCATAAAATCACACACAGAATCAGTGGAAATAGAAGCAAATAATTGAGCAGGTCTGCCCCAGTTGGGTCATACTGAATGTCACGCCAGTAAAAAATGACGATTCCTGCGACAAGCAACAATAAGCTGCTCAAAGTACCAATAAAGAGCTTAAGCATGCCCCATCCCCATCAATGTATAACAGGTTTCGTGATTGTGTTCGGTCGGCATCGGCATTAAAAAAGCGCCTTGTGATAAACCAATGGTCATCGTTGAACCCAGCTGAATCGGTTGAATATCCTCTTTCCTCAGGATGATTCTTAAATCCACTGCAAGCGTTGGACTGAGCCAGCTCGCGAGTAATCGTTTGAGTTTTATACTCTCAGCTTGATCGGGTAAAAATTTTAAATACTCGGTGTACGGGACGGGGCCAACTTCTATTTCAATCTTTCCATCTATTTGACGGATATTTTCTCCACAAAAGGTATTAATACCCAATTGGTTAGCATTACCCCCAAGTGTGCTTCTTTGTTCAGGGGACAAGTGAAAAATCTCTTCAACAAATTCTTTAATCTTAAAGGGTTGCTTAAACACACAACTCAGCATGGTTTTTAGCGCATGTGATGTATTATTTTGCCCCTGCATTAATCCAGCGAATTCAGCAAAATAATCATCTAAATCCTGCTGCTCATGCTGCGCACTCACATAGCCATTTAGTGCATGCAAAATATCGAGGTAATGGTTTTCTTGCTCAATCTCATAGCGAATCGGTAAATGGTAAGCTAAAGATGCATCCACATATTGCGCCGTGAGCTTGTGATTAAATAAACCTAAAAAATGAAGTGTTTCATTCCGTTGTATACGCGCACTTTGTTTAATTTTATTGGTATAGCTATACGGTAAGGTGCCCTGAATCCCAGTTAAACCAATCATTAAGTTAGTTAAGTGAATTTTTTCTTCGTCAAGGGTCAAACTCTCAATTTCTGCATTCGGAAAATTGAGATTCAGTGAACTATGAAACTTAAACTGCTTTGCCCAATCCTCTTCTTTTTGAGCATGGGGAGCTTCCGCATGACGTAATAATCGCGTGGCCTGAATAAATTCAAAAGCGTTCGGTTGTTCAACTAGTACGTCAACTATAGAAGTGTCTTGCCACCAACGTTCTGCACGCATTGGTATAACTCCTGTTGAGATTGAGCATCTGAAATAACAACATCGACAAAACTGTTCATCTGGACTTTTAGATTAAAGACATGCGACAACAATTGGCTAAAAATATATAAGCTATGTCCTCGAAACACTTTTGAATCTATCCCTAGATTTACTTTCAACCCTCGTATAAAGAGTGGGAATGGTTTTGCATCCACCATCTTTTGCTTTAATTCAAAATTAACCGACTGAATCGCATTAATAATAAGGTGGTTTTCTTTAAGCTGAGGGAGATTGTAGAGTTCAAGTAGTTCTTGAATATGGCTTAGAGCATCACCCTTAGTGAGAGATAAAGTATTTAATGATAAATGCGAAATGATCCGCCATTGCTCTTTTTTATTTTGTTCAAAGTAATAGGGTTTATTCGGTCTTTTTAAAACCACAGCTCGCCGTGCCAGACTACTGTCATTCAAATTTAATATATTGTTGGCTTGGCTCAATGCCTCATGGGGTAAATCACGATTGGAGCATAATAGTTGCGTACTGATAAAATCAGATTTGGTTGTTTCAGGCGATAAATGTTTTGAAATAATACTATAACCTGTTTCAACATATTTGTTTTGTAGCTGTGCCGAATTCAAACTATAAAAAAACTGAGTCTCATCCTTTTGATAATGACTCATCGCAAAGAATGGATAAATATCAAAAGTAGTTTGATCTTTATTCGACTTTTCACGAATCATTTGCATTTTAGTAATCGAATAAGTTTGATAAAACTCAGGATGATGAGCATCTGTAATTAAAGGATATTCGAGTTGTTGATGATTAATTTTTTGAGGTTCAGCCTGTTTTTTAAATAAATTGATAACTGGTACTACATATAATTTAAAGTTTGCGATATTCAACTCGGAATAATTTCGAATATTGACCTGATCATTTAAATTTAATTTAAGATGAATCAAAATTTCAAACTGATTTTGCTCTTTTTCTAAATATTTTAACAAACCTAAGTTCATATTGAGGAAATTAAATTTTTCAGAAAAACAGAAATATTCCATCAACAGCCGATATGCATGATGTGTATGTTGATCTAAGGGCAACAAACTTTCATTTTCAGCAAAACCCATGATACTAAACGGATTTGGGATGTCGATGACGCGATGACCAAACTTTAATGAAAAGCCTGTGCTGGACTGGAACACAGCATCCAAAACTTGTAGTGGAAAATTGGATATCGCATCTAAATAAATAGGCAAATTTTCTTTTTCTAAAATTCGATGTGCCTGATTAAAAATATTAAAGCCCAAGCTAAGCGTTGCATTTTGATTTAAATGCATATGCGCACTAGGATTCGTTTTAAAATTGAGATGACTCAGTTCAATGGGTAATAACTTTAGTTCTTGTGTGGTGCTAAATTCACACTGTACACCTTTAAAACTTCTTGATTTTATTGCAGTATTTTTAGGAATAAGATGAGCTTCAGTTAATTGTTTACACTTATTTAAGTCTTCAAAACTGACCACAGTACATGCAGGAAATGGTTTGAGGTATTGAGGAAACATCACCTCAAACAAAGACCGGGTAAAGATGTCGTAACTGTCCGCCAGTTTCTTATCAATTCTTGCTGCAATTAAAGAAAAGGACTGAATTAAGCGTTCAATATGCGGATCATCTACTTGCTCTTGGTTTAAGGATAAACGCTGAGCGATTTTTGGGTATTTTTGCGAAAACTCACGGGACTGCTGCCCAAATTCTTGTAATTGTTTTTCGTAGTACGGTAATAATTCTTCAATCACAAATCAGCCCCATTAAGCTCTTGCAGAAATAACATATTGTTGTGTTGTCGGTTTGAGCAAAGCATCAAAAATGACGGGTTCATATAAAGGATGAATATTTAAATAGGCTTGAATACTCAAACACAAAGCCCCCATATTCTGCCCATCGAGCAACATTTCGACTTTGATTTGTTTTAGTCTCGGCTCATGCGCTGTAATAGACGCTGCAATCGATTGGCAAATTTTATCGCGATCGGTCGGATTCGCAGTCGATAACCCAACAAAATCAATGATTCCAAATTGAACAATGGACTTTTTTACCAGTGGAAAAGCATCAATTGAATCATTAAAATTGGCCATACGACTGTTCAACAAATCTTCTAAGTCGGTCGCGACGGATTCACGTAGCTCCTGAAGAGACATCCCCAATCGATCTTGTTCAGTTGTCGGTAGTAATCGGTCAAATAGCGTTTTTCTAAACCCATAGGGATAAAGTTGATCTAGATTCATGTTGATTAAAATCATCTCGCATAAATAAAGGCCAACGTTGGTTAGCCTTTATTTTTTCAGTTATTTTATGCAGCGTATGATGCAGTATTGTTTGATAGAGACCATTTCTTGGTCACAGCACCTTTTTGTGTGCCATTAATATCTTGCTGGTTATACGTCCATTCCACAGCAGCATATTTCAAACCAAATCCTTCAAGCGGAACACCTTCCTCACTTACGGTTGGTGTAACACTTGAAACCAAAACATGCTTCAATTTAATTTGTAGATACTTAATACGTTTATCGCCATTTGCACGATAAAAATCAATTTGTACTTCATCAAAGGTATAACCTGCCGAACATGCTTCCCAAAGTTTTGGACTGGTTGCATCCAAATCTTTAACAAATAACATATCTGAATGTTCAACACGTTCCGCCGTATGACCACCAACACTTGATGATGTTGCAGACTTTGGCTGACGAATATTGTGTGACCAAGAGTTCACCTCTAACCAGCCTTGGTGCTCTGTATCACGTGACTCGCCATCGACCTTATATTTACCTCTGAACTGTACGTATATGTCTTTCATTTGTAATCTTTTCCTATTCTAAAGTTATTATGTGTTGGCACTCAAATTAGTTTGAGGACTGAGGTAACTCAGTAACAAGTCGCAGTGATACTGACAACTCATCCAACTGGAAATGTGGTCTTAAGAAAACCACAGATTTGTAGTGCCCCGGTTGTGCTGGGTTCTCTACAACTTTGACAGATGCTTCACGCAGCGGATATTGTGCTTTCGCCTCTTGTGAAGCACCGTCATCAAGCAAAATATATTGAGCCAACCACTCATTTAAAAATGTTTCAATGTTTCCAGCCGAAGCAAAGCTTCCGACTTTATCTCGCATCATGGCTTTTAAATAATGTGCAATACGTGAAACGGCCATAATGTACTGAATCTGGCTAGATAAAGCAGAGTTCGCATTGGCAGAATCGCTATTATACTTTTTAGGTTTCTGCGTCGATTGCGCACCAAAAAATGCTGCGTAATCTGTATTTTTACAGTGTACTAAAGGAATAAAGCCAAGATCACTGAGCTCTTTTTCACGACGATCAGTGATCGCAATTTCAGTTGGACATTTAAAGACCACTTCACCATCACTGGTTTTAAAGGTATGAACAGGTAAACCTTCAACCAAACCACCACCTTCAACACCACGAATGGCAGCACACCAACCGTGCATATCAAAAGCATTGGTCAAACGCGTGCCAAAAGCATAGGCTGCATTCATCCATAAATATTCATCATGATTTTGCCCTGAGACTTCTTCCACAAAATTAAAACCTTCAGTCGCCGTACCTTCCTTAGGATGATAAGGCAGACGACCCAATACACGTGGCATTGTTAATGCAACATAGCGTGCATCATCACTTTCTCGGAAAGAACGCCACTGGACATATTCAGCGGTTTCAAAAATTTTGGATACTTCACGCGGACGGTCAATATCCGTAAATGACTCCAATCCGAGGATGTTAGCATCTGCTGCAGAAATAAAGGGTGCATGTGCAGCTGCAGCAACATGTGAAATTTGTTCCAGCAAATACATGTCTGAAGGTGTACGATCAAACTCAAAATCGCCAATTAATGTGGCATATGGCGCACCACCAAATGACCCATATTCTTCTTCATAGATCTTTTTAAACAATGTACTTTGATCAAAGTCCGTTGCGCCTTGAAAATCCTTGATTAATTCTTTCTTCGTTGTATTCAACATACGAATCTTAATCAATGGATTAGATGGCGTTTCTTGGCAAAAGTAATATAAACCGCGCCATGTAGATTCAATTTTTTGAAACTGTTCGTCATGGATAATTTTACTGAGCTGCGTTGAAATGAGTGCATCAATTTCAGCAATACGCTTATCAATCGATAATGTCATATTTTCTGAAACAGTAATCGTCCCCGCCATCACTTCTTTAGCAAGTTCGCCAATTAAACTTTTCGCTCGATCATGCTCTTCTTCATTTCGAGCAATTCGACTGCGTTCAACAATTGAATCTAATAGCGTAAATTCTTCAGTGGTATCTTGAGCAACTGCAGCGGATTGGGCATTATTCATTTTCAGCCTCCACACTCATTTTGCGTACTTGATCTGTATTTTGCAGAACTTGATCAAGTAGATCTTCTAAGCGCTCATTATTCGAAATTTTGTTGCGCAAATCAGTCAAACGTTCGCGAGCTTCTACCAACTTTTTCAAAGGATCCACTTGTTGAACCACATTTTCAGGACGAAAATCTTCCATCGACTTAAACGTCAAATCGACAGACATACGTCCACCATCTTCGGTCAATGTATTTTCAACTTGATAGGCTGCACGTGGCGCTAAAGACTCCATGACTTCATCAATGTTTTCTAAATCAACATTAATAAACTTTTTGTCTTTGAGCTTGGTTTTTTCTATTTCAGATGCCGCGGAGAAATCACCTAAAACACCAACAACAAATGGTAATTCTTTGATTTCTTTAGCATCACCAACTTCAACATCATAAGTCAGTTGTACCCGAGGTGGTCGAATACGCTGTAACTTTTTTTGGACGCTTTCACGCTTAGCCATATGAAAATCCTGTTTTTTATTATTTCAAAAATGAAAGTTTTTAAAGTGAATTGAAGGGATTTGTATTCGGTTTGCTCGCCACTTCTGTTGATTGTACTTTCTCAACTTTTTTGGGTTTTGCCACCTGAGCCGTTGTTTTCTTTGTGGTTTGTTTGGTTGAACTCGCAGTCTTACGTGTGGTTTTCTTTGGTGCTTTGATCACCACGGCCTTTGCATCACTCGTATCTGGCGCAGGCAAAGAGTTACGAATAATATCAGACAAATCTTTGGCAGGCGGATAAGTTAAGTCTGCAGATAAATAGCGCATTTCTTCTTGACGCATATGGTTTAACGCCGTATTTGCAATCGAAACGCCAGCTAAAAACCGAGTATCTGTTAATGATGTATTATTAATATTTCGCGCATTTAACTCTTCAACCAGTTGAAGTGCTTTATAACTTTTCCCAAGTTCTTGATATCGACTAGCAGCTTGAACCAATAATTTATTTTTTAGCTCATCATTTTTTTTATTTTTACTATCGCAAATCTGTGCATATAAACTTAGCAAATCGTGATCAGTTTCACCATTTACCAATGGGTAATTTTTAATACACTTATTTTTTAAAGTAATACCCTCTTCTACCGCTGCAAAAGCAAATGGTGTCACCGTTAATAAAACGAATGTAGGTAAAATTAAATAATATTTTTTCAAAACTTGCCTCAAACCTTTATGAATAAAAAATTAAAATTATTATCAGTAACTGCGATTTAAAATATACACACCCTAGGTAAATACTTTCTGCTTATATAATGCGCTTGGATTTAACAAAAATATGGTGCCTAAAGTCAAGGAAAGAAATGTTACTCAAAAGTAACTGTGTTTGTTTTTTGTAATATATCTTCTTTTTTATCTAAATTTCATTTGTGTATTATGATGCCATATATATAAAATACTCGCCAAATAGCATTTATAATGGCTTGTAAAATGCTAATTTATAAATAATTTTATATTTACACTAAAAACACAGATAGCCATTGGCATATTTGTCTTGTAAAAACTTTGCTATAAAGCATGACTGAGTTACATATGAATAACCTTAAAATATTAATTAAGAAGCTATCTAATCATGCACGTGTTGCTCTAGAGAAGTCTGCAAATAGTTGTATTAATCAACAAAATTATGAAATTGAAATAGAGCATTTTTTTCTTGAATTATTAGAACAACAAGAGCCAAATGATCTCCACTTATTAGTTGAAAAATATAAAATTTCCCATGATTTTTTAGTTAAGGATTTACAACTCAGCCTTTCCCAGTTGCCTAAAGGAAATACTCGCACCCCGATATTTGCTCAATCCATTATTCGTTTATTAGAGCAAGCGTGGCTACTTGCTTCAGCTGAACAAAATCCTGTCATTCGAACAGGTCATATTTTGGTAGCACTTTTAACAGCACCAGATTTGCATCAAATGGCATTACGCGCTTCGAGCCAATTTGAACTGTTTCCGATCGATACAATGAAGCATAAATTTTTGGACCTATGCTCAAACAGTATTGAACAAGACGTTTTACAGGAAACAGCGCCAAGCGAAAGCACTGAGCCTACACAGCATCTGGCTAAAAACAAAACGCCAGCACTTGATCAATATACAATTAACCTGACCCAAAAGGCACAAAGTGGCCTTATCGACCCTGTTATTGGTCGTGAGTTTGAAATACGTTTAATGCTCGATATCCTGATGCGTCGACGCCAAAACAACCCCATTTTAACTGGTGAACCGGGTGTAGGAAAAACGGCTGTCGTTGAAGGTTTGGCACTAAAAATCGTGAACAACCAAGTGCCTGATGCTTTAAAAAATGTTCAGCTGCATACGCTTGATATGGGACTATTACAAGCAGGTGCCAGCGTAAAAGGTGAATTTGAAAATCGCTTGAAACAAGTGATTCAAGAGGTTCAGTCTGCCACGCATCCTATAATTTTATTTATCGATGAAGCTCACACTTTGATTGGTGCAGGAGGTCAAGCAGGCCAAAATGATGCTGCCAATCTATTAAAACCCGCACTGGCTCGTGGTGAGTTACGTACCATTGCAGCAACCACATGGGCTGAATATAAACAATATTTTGAAAAAGATGCAGCGCTCAGTCGACGCTTTCAAGTCGTTAAAGTTGAAGAACCAACCGAAGATGTCGCCATCGATATGTTACGTGCCATGCTACCAGTCATGGCCAATCATTTTAATTTAAATATTGATGATGAAGCCATCGTCACAGCCGTACACTCTTCACATCGCTATATTAGTGGTCGTCAACTCCCAGACAAAGCGATTAGTGTACTCGATACAGCCGCAGCGCGTGTAGCACTCACTCAGAATGCACAACCTGTAAAGTTAGATCAGATACTTGCTCAACAACATAATCTCAAACTTGAATATGAGATTTTAGAAAATGAACATAAAAATTTACCGATTCATCATGAGCGCTTGCACGATTTGAAGCAAAAACTAGTGCAGCTTGAGTGCGAAATTGAACATACTCAAACGCAGTGGCAAAAAGAAAGAGCGCTTGTTGAACAGATAAAACGACTCCAACAAGATACAACGGCTAACAACGATCAAAAAGAGATTGCTGCGCTTCGTGAAGAATTAAGCAATGTACAAGGCCAGAATCCATTAGTGTTTGAGCGTGTTAATGCACAAATCATTAATGAAATTATTTCAGACTGGACTGGTATTCCTGTGGGTAATATGGTGAACGATGAAATAAAACAAATTCTCGGCCTAGAAAGCAAACTGGCCGAGCGTGTTATGGGGCAAGACTCTGCCCTACATCAACTGGTTCAGGGAATTAAAACATCTAAAGCAAAATTGGATGATCCCAATAAACCGCAAGGCGTATTCATGTTGGTGGGGCCTAGTGGGGTCGGTAAAACCGAAACTGCACTTGCACTGGCGAATGAGCTTTATGGTGGAGAATCCCACCTGATCACCATTAATATGTCTGAATATCAAGAAGCACATACCGTTTCTTCTTTAAAAGGTGCCCCACCAGGATATGTGGGATATGGTCAAGGTGGTGTGCTGACTGAAGCGGTTCGACGCAATCCTTATAGTGTCGTTTTACTGGATGAAATTGAAAAAGCACACAACGATGTTCAAGAACTCTTTTATCAAGTTTTTGACAAAGGTACACTTGAAGATGGTGAAGGTCGAATCATCGACTTTAAGAATACCACCATTATTTTGACCTCGAATGTAGGTTCGAATGCCATTATGCAGGCGTGTTTGAATCAACCGATTGAGACATGGCCAACAGCAGAAAACTTAGCTGAGCAGTTAAAACCAAGTTTATATAAACAATTTAAACCTGCTTTTTTAGGGCGCATGCGTATCGTTCCCTATTTACCACTGCATGATGATTTACTGGTTCAAATTATCCATCATAAAATCAAAAAAATAACCGCTCGCCTTGAGAAGCAGTACCAAACCAAAGTTCAATATTCAGAGGAACTGGTAGAACTGTTATTAAGTCGCTGCACGGAAGTCGATAGCGGCGCACGGAATGTTGATCACATTTTAAATGCCAGTATATTGCCTGCTTTAGCCACAGAAATATTGATGGCTTTGGCAGCAGATCATTTGCCTAAAGTCATTCAGATCGATGTCAAAGATGATGAAATTACTTATATTTTAGACCCTGTCGAAAAGACCACGGCTAAAAAGAAACGACATCCTGCTAAAAATAAAGCGAATCAAGTTTAATAGAATATAGAGTGTAAAATTATGAGCTTAGAAATCGAGCCTTTATTGACTCCTATCTCAAGCGATCAACCATGTGGACAAGACTTGTCTTTTTCCAATGAATTCCACGCTATCAAAATTGCAAAAACTCAGGATGATCCATTACTTGATC
This sequence comes from Acinetobacter sp. Gutcm_16, assembly GCF_028649355.1. Taxonomy (NCBI): domain Bacteria; kingdom Pseudomonadati; phylum Pseudomonadota; class Gammaproteobacteria; order Moraxellales; family Moraxellaceae; genus Acinetobacter; species Acinetobacter sp. Gutcm_16. The sequence continues at coordinate 48,902 of NZ_JAQSUV010000020.1, forward strand.
AAGGCGATTGGGTCGCTGAACCTAAACAAGCAGACTGGCATTTCGTTGAACAAAAATCTATCGAGCTTCTCACGGGGAAATCGAAGGATTTACGCTTATTAGGCTGGTTACTTGAAGCGTGGTCAAATTTATACGGATTTGAAGGTACTGCAAAAGCCCTAGAGCTTATGCATCGGACGCTAAATGAGTATTGGACACAACTTCATCCTGAAATTGAAGACGAAGATTTAGATCAACGTCTAGGTTTATTGCAAGGTTCAATTAATCATTTGATTCCACTGATTAAACAAGTCGCTATCGTGAATGTTCCTTCATTTTCACTCAGTGATTATGAAGCCTTACTGAGACAAAAAAACCATTTGTTGAAACAAGTAGAAAGTTATACGGATGATGCCAATAGCTCACAGATTTTGGAACAGTTTGAGCAGAGCTTGTTCAATACATCAAAATCATTTCAATATCAGAACTATCAACATTTTTCGGCAATTCTGGCTGAATGGTCAATTTTGAAAAGTGTGTTAGATACCTTAATGGGCTTAGATGCACCAAGCTTTGCTTCGATTGATACTCAGCTTGAAAACATCCACACCAGTTTAAAAAAGCTCTATAAAACCGATGTTTTTACCCAACCAGTAATGGCGACACAAACATCTGAGTCTTCTGCTGCCGCAACGATAACAACACAGGCACTTTCATTTACCCAGCACAAAGAACAAGAGATTGACATGAACACCGTCCATCCATCCAAAGGCTTTCAGGTTCAACCGCAAAATCACTTAGCAAACCGTGAACAAGCCATGCGGGTATTACAAGAAATTTCTGACTATTTCCAAGCCAATGAACCACATAGTCCCGTAAGCTATATGTTACAAAAAACTATTAAGTGGAGTCAGATGCCACTACATGAGTGGTTAAATCAAGTCATTAAAAACGAAAATCCACTGCATAACGTCCAAGAACTACTGGGCGTGCAACAAGCAAATGAATCAAACGATTGGTAATCTAAATGTTTAAAGCAGAAAAAATACTTTGGGGTGAAGGTCTATTTTTACGTCCTCAACATTTTCAATTACAAGATGCGTATCATGAACAACGTCTGAATCATACCATTCGTTCCACGATTCCATTTGCTTATGGTATTCAAAATATTCAATTTGATGAAGCCCAGTTACACACACATATCTTGGCACTCGAAAGTATTAGTATGATTTGGCAAGATGGTGAAATCTATCAGGCGCCGACACGTGATTTATTGCCAGAGCCAGTGTTATTAGATGAACTGAATTTACGTGGCGAAATCTTGGTTTATTTGGCTTTGCCGATTGTACAAGCCAATAAGAAAAATGTGAGCGCTGAAAATAGTGCACAGTTCGGTCGCTATCATTCTTATCTAACCTCAACTCATGATTTATTTACAGATGCAACTGCAGCAGATATCACCTTATTGCGTCGCCGTGCAGAGTTTCGCTTGTTAGACGTCAACGCGGAACCAAATCAGGAACTCGATGGCTTTTTGTATTTAGCTTTGGCAAAAATTAAACGTCAAAGCTCAGGCCAATTTGAATTTGATCGTCATTTTATTCCCCCTATTTTGCATATCGAATCTTCTGAAAATCTTATTTCGAGTTTGAAACGCAGTTTGAATGTCATCAAAGCGAAAATTAAAACCATTCAAAGTAATAATCGAGAAAATGAGCAAAAGCTAATTGAATTTCGCTCTGGAGATATTGTGTCATTTTGGTTGGTTAATGCACTCAACACAGCACACGCGACGTTGAATCATTTATTGCAATATCCACATATCCATCCAGAGCGGTTATTCTTTGAATTATTACGCTTAACAGGCTCATTACTGACCTTTTCAACGGCTCATGAGGTTGATCATTTACCGCGTTATCAACACCATAATTTACAAGAAAGTTTTAGTCAGCTCGATGTTATTCTACGCGAGTTATTAGATACGATTATTTCAAACCGCTACATCAGTATCCAATTAAAAGAAACACGACCATCCTATTGGTTAGGCAGTTTAGAGTCAGACAAAATTACTCGAGATTCAAGACTTTACTTGGCTGTTTCTAGCAGCATGATGCAAAGTCACGAACTAATTCAATTGGTTCCGTTGCGCTTCAAAGTTGGCAATACCGTAGATGTTGAACAACGCGTCATCGCCGCACTTCCTGCAGTCCCTTTACATCATTTAATGCAGGTTCCAACCGCTATTCCAGTGCGATCTGGTGTGAGTTACTTTGAAATTGAACCAAATAATGACTTATACCAACGCATGTTGGATGCCGAGTCGATTTGTATTTATATTCCAGCGGGTTTCCAAGATATTGCTGTTGAATTGATTGCTGTGATGAATGGCTAAGGAAATGAATCATGAATAATGCCCCTTCACTTTTTGATGATGGACAAATTGGAACTGGTTCAATTACTCAGCCCATGACCGCCAAAGTCACCAGTACAACCAACTTGGTCGACTTACTCCATGATGGTTTTTATATTGTATTTTTATTAAAAAACAAATATATACCGAGTAGTTCGACTGAATTTCGCGAAAAAATCATTGCCCTACTCAACCGTTTTGAAAACCAAGCCCGAAAATTACAATTTTCATCAGATGATATTCAAGATGCTAAATATGCTTACTGCGCATTATTAGATGAAACCATTGTGACTCAGCAAGATGCACAATTTTTTGAGCTACAAAATAGTTGGTTAATCAGTCCCTTACAGCTTAGTTTATTTGGCTCGCAACTTGCGGGTTATCGTTTTTTCGAAATTTTAGAAGAGTTACGCCGTAAAGGAAACAGTCGATTAGCCGCACTTGAAGTTTATCATTACTGCATGCTTCTAGGTTTTCATGGTAGATATCGTATTGAGTCTATAGAAAATTTAAACCATTTGGTGGCACGTGTGGGCGATGAAATTGACTATTTGAAGGGGAAAAAGGCAGCCTTTTCTCCTTTCGCATCACTACCCGATCAAATTAAACACATGATTCACCGTGAGCTTCCTTTTTACTGGATTTTACTTTTTCTAATCGTATTCGCACTCTTATCCTTTGCGGGCTTGCGCTATATGTTATCAAAGCAAAGTACGAATTCTTTAGCCACATATGAAAATGTCATTTCTACGCCAACAGAACAGGCACATATTACTATTCATTTACCCTAAGAACTAACTCCATGGCTCATGAAAAACGGACTTCAGTCAAAATTTTGACGTCTACAAAAAAGAAAAATATTTCACCTATGCTCTATGCGTTTGGTGGTTTTTTGAGTGGTATCGTATTGATGGCCACTCTTGGTTTTACTTATTTTTTTGCACAACAAAAAAATGATTCAATACAGGTTAATCAAAGTTCTAGCGTGGATGTCACTGAACCCTCAGTCGATAATGAAGCCCCGACGCGGGAACCCGAAGCTATTTTTGAAGCGACTAAAGCCGTCCCTTCTAAAAGTGTTCAACCTTCAAATGTAACTGAGCCGCTTTCTGATTTTCCTCAACCCAAAGAAGATGAATTAAGCAAAGCTTTTCTTCGTCCAACTCAAACAGTTGCTGCACCATCGATGAAGAGTGCTAGTTCGCAGCCCTTACCAAAAGAAAATAAGAAACAAAACTCGTCAACGCAAAGTTCGGCCGCACCGAAAGATAAAAATCACGACAAAGTAGCCAAAGCAGAACAGGCAGTGGAAAAATCCGAAGAATCTCCCACAGGGAGTGTACAAACCAAGATTACAACTCGTACCGTCGAAGCCCCAATGCCAGCTACTATCAGACTATGATTTATGCTCTTTTTTCGCTTTTTCTAATCTTGTCACTAGGACTAGGTTTAGCACTGTCCTATGAACTCAGAGTAAAATTAGCAGGCTTTTTTGTCGGGTTAATTCCTCAAGGAAAAAAAAGATTTCAATCCGCTCGTCATTTTGCACAGCATATAAATCATGCTGCTGCGCCCGAGCAATTGCAGTCGCATTGGCATATTCAGCAGTGGTGGATATTGGCTGCGGGTCTATTTCTATTTGCCAGCATCTTAATGTTTGCTTTTACCAGTCCAGTCACACCCACTAAAATCGAAGCCGATTATTTAAGACAATCGGATCCACAAATTTATGCCCTACTTGATGGACAAATTTTGTCCCCACCACCAGAGATCGAAGAATCCTTAGTTGCGGCGGCCATAGTTGAAGCAAGTCTGCTTGAGCAAGCGGATCTTAATAATAATTCTATTCAAGCCAGTGCTTCGAGCTACGATCCGAGTATTCAGGATGTACATTCAACTCATTCACATGACAATTTAGCAACGGCTGATCGTAAGTGGCACAAAATGAACCCACGCTATAAACAACGTTTACTGATGGTATTTAAAATAATGCGTGAGCAGCATGGATATGAACTGGTTTTACTGGAAGGCTATCGTAGCCCGCAGCGTCAGAATTCTTTAGCCAGCAATAAAAATACGACTTTGGCACGGGGTTATCAGAGTTATCACCAATTTGGATTGGCGGCGGATGTCGCATTTAAGCGGGATGGAAAAGTCGTTATTTCTGAACGAGATCCATGGGCGATGCGTGGCTATCAGCTCTATGGTGAAGTTGCAGAATCTGTAGGTTTAACTTGGGGCGGGCGTTGGAAGTCGATCCAAGACTATGGCCATACTGAATATCGAATGCCGAATTTAAAGAAAACTGCGGAAATGGCTGAAAAGCTGACCTCTGAAGGACAACTTTCAGCTGCGAATTTGAGTTAATCAGGTTGAAAGCTGACTCAAATATTGAGTGATGATTTGCAAAACTTGCGCAGTTTTCTCTGCATGTAACCAGTGTCCAGCATCTGCCACCGTCTGAATCTGGGCTTGAGAAAACTGCGATTGGATAGCCGCTATATATTCTGGCTTTTCTACATATGCTGAGTTTCCACCACGTATAAATAGTGCAGGCTTATGCCATGTCTCTATATTTTCCCATGACAGAATTTGGGTATAGTTCTCATAAAGTGCGTCTACATTAAACAACCACTTCCCTTTGCTAAAAGATTTCAGAAGAAACTGAATCACCATTTCTTCTTTGAGATATTCACGCATGATTTCTATAGCTTGCTGACGTGTTTCAATATCTGCTTTTTGTACCGCAAAGAGCGCTTTAAAAATCTGCTCATGATGATTTTCTTTATAAGCAATAGGCGTAATATCCAATACCACCAGTTGATCTAGTCGATCTGCTGCGAGCTCTGTCACTTTCATCACCAGCTTTCCACCCATAGAATGCCCGATCAAAGAAAAGTGCTCGATATTGAGTTCATCTAAAGTTTCAATTAGATCAGCTGCCATTACTTCATAATTCATCACATTTGAATGTGTAGATAACCCATGATTACGTACATCTACCTGTAATACATGGTGGCTTGAATAATACTCCCGAGCCAACATCCCTAAATTACTTAAACTGCCAAATAAACCGTGAACAAAGACCAATGTTTTTGCACGCGGCTGCTCATTTTGATGAAATTGATGATTTAGGATCATATGAAACTTACTTTATTTGATTCCTATAGATATTGAATTTTTAATGGAAATAAATCAAATGACTTTTTATATTAAGTTCAATTTTGCTTAGGCTATTTTAGGTGAGATATTTGCTTAGGCTAAATTTAAAAGCATGATGTGCATGTCTGTTTAATATCAGATTTTAAGCAAGTGAAAAGATGCCGAATGCTTTAAGTCTTGCTACTTTTCTGTTTTAAAAATAATTCAGCGGAATTTTTAAGTAAGAAATACCATTGTCTTCTGGTTGAGGGAACTTGCCTGCAAACATATTGATTTGAATTGCGGGTAATATCAATTTTGGCATACTTAACGTTGCATCACGGCGGTTTCGCATCTCGACAAAATCGGCCCTTTCCGTTGTAGTATTGATATGAATGTTTTCATGCTTTTGCGAATAAACCGATGTCTCATATTGGTATTGATCACGACTTTCGGGTAAGTAGTCATGACATAAGAACATCCGCGTTTGATCTGGCAATGTGTACAAAGTCTTCACTGAGTCAAATAAAGCCGCCGCACTCCCCTTTGGAAAATCACAACGTGCCGTCCCATAGTCAGGCATAAACAACGTGTCCCCCACAAAAACAGCATCACCAATAACATAACTGAGACACGCAGGTGTATGCCCTGGTGTCGGAATATTATATGCTTTTATGTTGCCTATCAAAAATATCTCGTGATCTGCAAAAAGGTAATCAAACGACTGCGTGGCATTTAAACTTTTAATATCTAAGTGATAAATCTCACCAAAAGATTGTTGTATGATCTCAATCTTATGACTAATCGCAATTTTTCCACCTAGTTTTTGCTTTAAATACTGTGCAGCACTTAAATGATCTGCATGAACATGCGTTTCTAAAATCCAGTCTACGCTTAGGCTATTTTCCTGAATATAAGCAATGATTAAATCAGCCTGCTCTGTTTTAGTCGTTGCCGATGCTGCATCATAGTCCAACACACTATCAATCACGGCGCAGCGCTGAGTGTCTGGATCACTCACCACATAACTAAATGTGTTGGTCGCTGAATCAAAGAATGCTTTTACTTGCGCAGTTTCCTTCATGGCATTTTCTCCATCACTTTACGATGTAGTAGCACACCAACGAACATCGCAATTATAAAATAGATCGCTTGATAATAGCCCAGCCCAATCAAAGTAAAACTCGGCGCAGGACAAATTCCCGCAATTCCCCAGCCTATACCAAATAGCAGACTTCCCAAGATCAGATTTCTATCGATTTTCGTATTTTTAGGAAGCTGTATAACTCCACCATAAAAGGTTTGTGGATGTGGCTGACGTACAGCTTTTTGAAAAGGAATAAATGCAACCGCAATCGCCCCTATCATCACAAAAGCTAAACTGGCATCCCACTGCCCGAAAATATCTAAAAAGCCAATCACTTTCGCAGGATTCGACATTCCTGAAAGCATGAGACCAATTGAAAATAATCCACCCCAAATGAACGCCCAAACATTTCTCATTTTAGATTGCTCCAAGCATATGACGGACGACATACACAGTGATAAAGCCTGCGAAAATAAAACTAATCGTAGCGATGATTGAACGTTTGGATAAGCGACTGATACCACAAATACCATGCCCACTGGTACAACCAGATCCTAAGCGAGTTCCAAAGCCGACCAATACGCCCGCAATAATTAACATGAAAGGTGTAGCTTCAATATAGATCTCTGGCTGAACAAAAGCGGCATATATAAACGGAACAATGAACAGGCCCAATAAAAACCACAGTGCAGGCGTATTTATGATCCCTTTTAAGCTTAAAACTTGAGAGACCAGACCACTGATTCCTGCAATTCGTCCATTGGTATATAAATATCCAACGGCGGAGATGCCGAGTAATATTCCACCTATAAAAGACCACGCAAAATCATGCATTGGTAAGCACCTTAAAACAATATATATTTTAATAGTATATTTAATTAAAAAATAATCAATCCCCCTTTGTATCTATCGATGCTATGCACGTCTATGACCATTGTTTACGGGCCCTTGCATCTAGATTTAGATATTTGAATGGTTACTATCTGTTCGTTCTCGAAGCTTTTAGTCTTTTAGATAACACCTTAAAGCATTTCTTTTACATAGTTATTCTTCACAATAACGTAAAAAGCTTGAATATATCCCCGAGAGATTTTGTATTCAGGCCTTTTTTAGATTAGAAATACTTAACTTCTCTCGTTTTATTTCATTATAGTTTTCATTTAAAGAAACTGAATACAGTTAGAGGTACATCTCTACATCATGAGTATTATTCTGGGTTTATAAAACACATTCGCGACTTTTGAATATATTTTCATGCAGGTAGACACATGAAAAAGGATAAAATAATCTGCTCTTTTTCTGAGCAGTTTATTGGAATTCTGATAATACGCGCTCTGCAAACCATATTGGGAGCTTAGACACGGCGGCATTCATTTTTAAGGTTTCAGCTGCTTCTATTTCTGCAAGAAAAGACGCTTGTATACCGTCAGAAGAGTTATCAAACAAGTAGGCTCGATCACAGCACTCTATGGCTTGCATGAGCAGATCCATACTACGGTAGTAACGTTCAATAATTTTCTGCTCAGGAACAGGATGACCACCCACACTGACGCGATACTTGACTCGGGCAATATTGATTTGTGGATCTACTGTTGAGACATAATATAGATAGGTTTTATAACCCTGACGTTTCGCTTCTCGGAGAAACTCAACTTTAGAGATATGTGACATGACCGTCTCAAAAGTAAAACTGACTTTTAAGCGCAGAAACTCAAGCCGGATATAGTCAATAATGCGTGCACAGAGATAAGAATCAATTTCTTCGGTTTTAAACTCGATCTTCCATTCATCTAGCACAATTGGCTCATGTGCAAGTAAGGCCACAAACTGTCCCGCTTGAGGACGCTTCTTACTTTTTAGAAAAGTGACCAACTCTGAAGCTTTTAAGGAAGGATGATAATGCAATAAATCAATGCGTTGACTCTGTCTTAAGTTTTGTTCCAGTTCATCTGCATTTAAATATGCCCCAATATGTTGGGGCAAGAGGTAATCTTTAACAGTGCTTTTACCAGAACCATTCGGCCCTGCAAACATTCTTATTCTAGGTTGTCGAGGTGGCATATCAATCTATACGGTCGCGTGTTTCTTTTTACGTGTCAGTGTCGGTAAAACGCCTACATCGACATAAGCATGACTTAAGTCTTGTAAAACAGTTTCATTGCCATGAATATCGCGTTCAACCAACTGTTCAGCTTTTGCATAAACTACAGACGAACGAATGGTTGCTTTTTGAAAAGCATCATGAAAAGCATGAATGGCAAGTTTAGGAATCATATCATCCTCATATTTGCCTACTTTAATGTCGGTATAAGCTGCCATACACCAACTCCTACTCAAACGATGGTTGATTTTTATTTATCTTAACACAATCGAGGACATTGTCTATTTATACAGCATCCTGAAACAATAAATTAGATCTTAATATATACACTAATTTCATGCTGTCTTATTCGGTTACTTTACTTTTTAATCGTTTCGTATCTTCAACTTTTAAAGCTTTCGCCGTTGGGCAGAAGGCACTTTCATTCATCCCTGCATCGGTCAGGCTTTTTTCTTGCTGATCAAGATAACGGTTGGCTACCATCAGCATCACTGAAGCGGTACTTAATTCAATATTGGCCTTAGATAGCGCAGCAATTTGATGATATGCATCCATACGCTGACAAAATGCGGTTTTCATCTCTGTTGCTGTCGCTGGATTATCTTTTGCATCTAAAACAGTTTTAGTTGAATTCACAGTTGCTGTATATTCAGCCATCTTCTGATCATACTGCGCCTGAGTTAGCTTCGTTGTTTCTGCATAACTCAGAGTTGATAGAAATAACGAAAAGCTAAGCAACATCCATGTCTGTTTTTTCATGTATTAAGACTCATCGCCTTCTTTCCATACGTCTTCATAGTCATCGCCATCAATCATAAAACGATAACCTTCACTTAAAGCCAAATATGGGAGTACATCAGGCAAGATATCTTGTAACTCACGTACAGTCATGGTTGTAAAAAAGTCTTGGCCTTCACCCAATTCACCACCATAGATGAACCAAGCGACATTCTCTTCAGTTTCTGGCTTTTTACGTAAACCGACAATGGGTTCTTGATTTAAAGTCTGCACAGCAACAGCAACGACATCATCACCTTTTACTTCAACATAAGCCGAGTCAAATTCTTCACACAGTAGTTTTTGTTCTGCAATCAATTCATTCAATGCAGATTGTTGTGACTTTTGCGCCATGCGATGCTGCCCCTTTTGAGCGTCAATCTATCGATAGCGCATTTTAAAACATATTTAGGTCAAAGGCTGTTTTTATTTAAACAATTAGCACATAGGTGAACACTCAATAGCACTACAAATTTGGCATTCATTTTGCTTAACAGTATTACGTTTTATAAAAAAAGTAATATCGGGGCTAAGCAACTATGGGTTATGTCGCGCGAGAACTCAGTCCTCAAAGCAAAATATTGCTGGGCTTTGGATCATTTCTAATACCAATCCTCATTTGGTGTGCTGTGAGTTATTTGCCCTTTATTTGGCATCCTCAGGTACAAATCACCAACTCTGGCAGTGTCTCTTTTTTACAAGTCGGTAGCCGTGTAGACAAAAGTGTGTTCTATGCCGAAGCACAAAATGCCGTCAATACAGGCACTGAACCGCCACAAGGTAATTTGGTCAATCCCATTTATTTACCAGCACCTCATCAAGTTGCGACAGCCTTAGTGACGGCATTTACGACACCACCAGCTCAAGCCGATGCACCATGGTTTCATCAAAGTCTTTGGCACAGTATCAAGATTGTATTTAGTGCTTTCTTTATTGCATCACTCGTTGGTATTCCATTGGGGATTTTATGTGGTTTTTCCAACAAAATTTCTCAACTCACTGAACCCTTTGTTGAGTTCTTTCGCTACTTACCTGCGCCTGCCTTTGGTGCACTGGCTGTTGCCATATTAGGCATTAATGATGCACCAAAAATTGCCATCATCGTGATTGGGACGCTGTTTCAGCAAATTCTGATTATTGCCAATACTACGCGTATGGTGGACCGCGGGCTGATTGAAGCGGGTTATACCCTAGGGACGAATAAAGCAAAAAGTCTGTTTCACGTGGTCATTCCAGCGGCGTTACCCGATATTTACCGTGATTTACGTGTTTTGCTGGGCTGGGCGTGGACCTACTTAATTGTCTCTGAGTTGATTGGCACCACCACAGGGATCACTTGGTTTATTACCCAGCAAGCACGCTACCAGAACTTTGACAATGTCTATGCTGCGATTTTGATTATTGGCGTGATTGGCTTGGTCTGTGATGTGATTTTAATGAAGCTCGGACAACATCTGTTTAAATGGAAAGCGGGAGCAAAATAATGAAAACCACAGATATAAGAACGATGGAGTTCAATGCTCGTCAGTATTTTGATCACATTTATCAACGTCCTGTCATTTTAGAGGCCAAACAACTTAGTCAAGTTTTTCAGCATGGTAAAAACTCACGCACGATTTTAAATCAGCTCAATTTGAAAATTCATAAGCGAGAGTTTATTTGTGTGATTGGCCCGTCTGGTTGTGGAAAATCGACCTTTAGTCGTGTTGTTGCGGGTCTAGACCCATATAGCAGTGGCGAACTATTGGTAGATGGACAGCCCATTTCAGGCCCTAGCCCAGAGCGAGGCATGGTGTTTCAAGGCTATACCTTATTTCCTTGGAAATCGGTTAAAGAAAATGTGATGTTTGGTCCACTCATGAAAGGTGCAAGTCATGCCTCTGCCGAAGCGGCTGCACGAGAATGGATCAATATTATTGGCTTAGAGAAGTATGAAAACCAATATCCACATCAACTGTCTGGCGGGATGAAGCAACGTGTTGCGATTGCCCGAGCTTTAGTCAACGAACCGAAAATTTTACTGATGGATGAACCTTTCGGTGCGCTTGACCCGCATACCCGTCAGAAAATGCAAAAACACCTGATGGACTTATGGCAAAACATTGATATCACTATCATTTTTGTAACCCATGATATGGATGAGGCTATTTTACTGGCTGATCGTATCGTAGCGCTTAAAGCCAATCCTGGGGAAATTAAAGAAATTATTGAAGTGGATTTACCTCGTCCACGAAATACTGAACTGATGTCCAGCCCTGCCTTTAAGCAACTTCGAGAGCGAGTCGATTTCTTAGTACATGCACAAGAAGAAGAAATTGACCCAGCACTGGAGGATTTACCCAAAATTCCACGTATGACCCAAGTCAGTACGCACAAGTAACTCATTGATCTCGCCTGAGGGACGACCCTTAGGTTTTATGCACTGTTGGACGGCCAACGCGAGGATTTTACCATGCAAGATAAATATGTCCTTCCACTGGTGGATATCAGCCTTTTAAATAGCACAAATCTAGATGACCGTATGCAAGTTGCTCAAGCGCTTGATCAGGCTTGTAAAGAAGTTGGTTTTCTCTACCTCAGAGGTGATCAATTTCAACCTGCATTATTTACACAGTTATGTGACATTGCGAAGCACTATTTTGCCCAAGATGAAGCACTCAAAATGCAAAATTATATTGGAAAATCGGTGAATCATAGTGGCTATGTACCGATAGGTGAAGAACAGTTTTCGAGTAACAGCTACGATTTAAAAGAATCTTATGATGTGAATTATGACTATCAAGGGTCTGCATTAAATTATCCCTTACTTGGCCCGACGCAATGGCCAGATGATCCCGCATTTAAACTCGATGTCTCACAGTACTATCAGCACTTAAAAGCCATTGGTCATCAACTATTTCGCTGTTTTGCACTGGCTTTAGAGCAGAAAGAAGACTTTTTTGATATGCATATTCAAAATGCACCCAGTCAGTTACGCCTCATTCACTATCCATATAACCCTCAAGCGACAGATGCAGAAGGCATCGGGGCGCATACCGACTATGAGTGCTTTACTTTATTACTCCCCACAGCGCCCGGTTTACAAGTCCTCACCAAGCAAGGTGAATGGATTGATATTCCTCTACTTGAAAATACGTTGGTGATGAACATTGGTGACATGATGGAAATCTTGTCCAATGGAAAATATTTAGCGACAAAGCACCGGGTTAAAAAAGTCCAACAAGAACGCTACTCCTTTCCTTTATTTTTTTCTTGTGACTATGACTATGTCATCCAACCGATTAATACAAATGAACCACCTAAATATGCGCCACTGGCAGGTGGAGAACATTTGTTTAATCAAACGGCTCAAACCTTTCATTATTTAAAACAACGTGTAGCCAGTGGTGAGTTGGTCTTAAAGAATGCCGTTCCGCTTTATTCTTTTGGTCTGACTGAGTCAAACATGGAGTACACCCCATGAATTTATTCGAAACTTTAAGTCAACTAAAACCTATCACAGCAGCTTCTGGCAATGTACCACCCTATTTAATGGGCGCATTTCGGCGTAAGAGTATTAGCTTTTACAATGGTCTGACAGATGAAAATACGATTGTATATTGGTTTCAATCCAAGAACTTCACCATCGACTTACGTCTCAAATCACTAACAGATACACCTATCGTAGAGCGTCAAGCATGGGTCGGTTATACGCATTGGGATGCACAAAATGCATCACTGTCATGGGAGCTAAGTAGTAATTATCAGAACCATACCCAGTGGCCTGAGCCTGCAACCCTGCATAGCATTGGCAATTGTATTTTGGAGTTTTCACCCAGTAATGCCTATGTTGAAGACTGGCGTCAACAAGCCAGTACGGGTTTATTTTTAGGACTACGTTTAGTCAAAGCCGTACATGTTGCCACGCAGCAAGAAATTTCGCTCGATGGCGGTCTCATCATCTGCGGTGAGTATATGACATATGCACAGTCACGTTTACCCCATATTCAACAGAATATAGACGCGTTAGGGGTTCTTTCTCATGTGGAGCGAAGTTCTTCTGACTTAAATCAAATTGAAAGCTATGAAGTATCAGTTTCAACTCAGGATCAGCTCATTCAATATTCAAGCTGCACCCAAATGACTCAACAACAACTCATCCTAGATGGTTTTGAAGTCGTTGATACTAAAACCCTCATACAGCGTAAATTGATCGGTGGAGAAGCATATCAGTTGGTGTTTGTCGTGGATGTGTATGAACCTGAATACGCTTTTCAAAATGTAACATCTACCACGGCGGACAGTCAGGATTGGCTGAAACAAGAACAACATCACCTCATGCATCATGCAACTGTGGTTGCGTAAGGGAGCTTTAATAAGTTATGGCTTTTCTCTATTTATTGATCGCCGTGATTGCAGAAGTCCTCGCGACTTCTGCATTAAAAGCAACCAATGGTTTCACTGCACCTTTACCTGTCGTTTTAACCATTATCGGTTATGCAATTGCACTCTTTTTCTTAGGTCTAACGTTTAAATCGATCCCTATGGGGCTAGCTTACGCACTGTGGTCAGGTGCAGGCATTATCCTGATCTCTACAGTCGGTTGGATTTATTTTAAACAGCAGCTCGACTTTGCCGCAGTTGTTGGTTTAGGTTTTATGATTATCGGCATCGTGATTATTCATGTGTTTTCTAAAAGTACGCATTTATAAATACATGCCTTAAAATCTACTCTTTATTTAACATTAGATCTTTCTTTGCTTTTTAAACACACTCATACAAAAAAAGCCCAAGTTAACTTGGGCTTTTAGTTTCTACGAAATCTTACTTTAACTCTTCAACCAAAGCTGGATAAATTGCACCATCAACATCCATTTCTGTTTTATAAATACCATTTTCAACGTTGAATTTGTTTACGTGGTAGCTTGAGCCATAAATCGAGTCAAAACCTGAACCTTTTTTAAAGACGGTTTTATTGGCTGTCAAATCGAGTAAATGCGTCCCGCCAATAAATTGTTCATATTGTTTCGGATCGACGCCAACACGGTTAGACATAATTTTCACGGCGTCTTCATGTGTTGCAGGGTCATTAATATATTTGACTGTTTTATCCCACACTTGGATCATCTTTTTCCAATCTTCTTTATTGGCAGAAAGATGGCTCATATTTACAGTCAGCGTGTCATAAATTAAACCTGGCTTATCTTTAGAACTATAAATAATTTTAGACCCTGCAACAGACTTCAACGCTTGATTGGCTACAGGTTGCCAGACCGCAATTGCAGCAATATCTGGACTGGCAAAAACTTGTGGAAGCTCATTGGTCATAGAATTGACCAATTTAATGTCACTGGTCTTAATTTTTGCATCTGTCAGTGCTGTACTTAGCAATAGATGGTCAACCAAGCCTTTTTCAGTAGCAATACTTTTGCCTTTTAAATCGGCAATGCTGTTAATTCCATCTTTTGCGATAATCACGTCATTACCTGCGGAATAGTCTGTCGCCATAATCATGACACCTTGAGTGCCCCCAGAGGCTGTGACTAGATTATCTCCATTGGTCACCAGTACTGCATCTAGCTGATTGGCTGCAAAAGCAGAAAGTGATGATGAATAATCAAACCATTTAAACTCAACATTCAACCCTGCTTCTTTTAGCCAACCTTTTTCAATTGCCACTTGCCATGCAACAAAACCCGGCCAATCACTGTAGCCAATCGTGATGTTTTTGGTGGCTGTGCTCTCAGATGCACTGTTTTTTGTTTCAGGAATTTTGGCGGTGTTATCACAACCTGCCAATAAAATAGTCGAAACAATAGAGACTGATAAGAACGCTTTTTTAATCATGATGCAATTTTCCCGATGCTGTAAATGTTTAAACTTGCTATGTATAGAGTGAGTCATTGAGGGCGGTGAAGATGTTCACGATTTCAACGCGCTCTGTTTTTCATTTTGTGGAATCGGCGGCATCACTGCATCCATCAGCTCCAAATGCCCTTTGATCACACCTTTCAAAGCAATGAATTGCTGGCTTAATGCTTTTAACTCTGTAGTTAAGCCCTGCAAAATCATCACTTCTAGAATTTTTTGCTCATCTAACTGAATATGCAGTGAACTGACCACTTGTTCTAAAAACTGTTGCTGCAAGTCCAACAATTGGACTCTAAGTGGCGTGACACTGGCGTCATAGAGCAAGGTAAATGTCCCCACCATCACGGCGTTACGTTGCTCCTGATCCGCAATTAAATGTTTATTGATCATGTCGACAATCGCTTGAGAACGGCTTTCATAGTGCTGATCAACAATTTTCTGATCCAATGCATCGACAGTTAATTCAGGCACAGTGATGCTGATCCGTGCCAATTTATGTTTCGGCACATGCTTATCCTTTTTCGGATGGATCTTGCTTGATATAAATGCCCGCTCTAGCACTTAAGATGGCGACCACGAACTGTTTAAATACGGTGAAGAATGCATTTAAGTCATCTTTGAATTGTTTAGACATTTGTTGCTCCTTTCGGTATTACCAAAAAAGGTTTTTGTAATACCTAGAACCAAGCAGAATACATGCCAATTTTTTTGATTAGACTGACAGCAATAGCACATTAAAAAGTTTATTTTTTGTGCAAAATAAATTTCTATTTTTAAAATTGATACATCAAAGTGCATTTTGGGCTATACGGCTTGACTTTTCATCCGCCAAAGGCCGAACGTTTACATCCCTATAGGCAAAACACCTTATGGACATGAGATCTTATATCTTCACAATTTTTAGTTTTCTCTGACTTATACGCAAAAAAAATCGCCAGATGGCGATTTTTTCTTTTATTGGTAGACTTTCTGGAACTCACCCAAAATTGGAGCTGAGACGCCATCTTTATACACATATCGAGAGATAATACCTCTATCCGTATAAATATCCATCTTGATCGAATCCGTTCCCTTTAACTTACTCATCAAATTTACAGGCGCTAAAATATAATTGGTCGAACGGTTGGCACCTAACACATGATCATGCTCAGTTGGCCCAGTGACAGCAAAAGTTTGGCTTTTTTGTCCATTGGTAAACACGACCTTTTGAATGTCGTATTTATTGTAAGTACTACTCAAATGCATTTTTAACTTAAGCAACTCTTTGTTCGATTCATTCCAGCTCACAGTAACCACTGGACAAAGCTCATTCTGCGTACAAATGAGTAAACCTGTGGTACCCACATTTTGACGGCTTGGGTCTGTAGAGGTGGTCGCACAACCTGAAAGCAACATCGCCCCCAAACTCATGAGTAGCCATTTTTTTGGCGATACGTTCGTTATCATTATATTTACTCCCAGAAACTTAAAAGGCTTTGAAATTCTAAAATGAAGCTTTGATTTTTCCCAGTCCCTATTTTTGACGAATCTGCACCTAAATCAAGCTTTTTCGTTCATTCAGGTTATAAATTTTAAAATTTATATCCCTTTATACAAATATGAAAGAAAAGAACCTACTGAAAAGCTCGCTACTAACCAAGCACATGTATTCTTTTTTAATATGCACTCTATGCAAGCACTACCGCGCTTATATCTGTATATCAAACGAACGACTAAAAGTTTTTCAAATTATATGCAAATAAATACTCAACTTTGCAAGCCTATCAAAACAGATGACAGAACATGACGAAGGGAATCAACATCCTTTATACTGGTTCTAAAAGCTCACCAAAGACATAGCCGCCGATGAAATTCTTTAGTTGCGCATCCTGTCAAAACCAAGTCTTTTTTGCCAACTCGCAATGTGTGAGCTGCCAAACTACACTCGGTTATATTGCATCAGAAAAAGATATGGGGAGCTTTGAACAGCATAGCCCTATTCTTTGGTTAGCGCTAAATGAAAAATACCAAACGAAGCGCTATAAGCCCTGTTATAACTATCAGCATCATCAGGTCTGTAATTGGGTTATTCCCGCAGAGAGCAACGACATCTACTGTGAGTCTTGTGTACTCACATATACTATTCCTACTCTCGATAACCCAGATCATATCGTCTATTGGTCACGGCTCGAACATGCTAAACGGCGTTTTCTGTATTTAATGCAACGCCTGAATATTATGCCAAGGCCCAAATATAACGATGATGATCGCTACGGACTCCGTTTTAATTTTCTCATGCCTGAACCAGAGCACCCTGTGCTGACAGGACATGCTAATGGCGTCATTACACTCAATGCCAGTGAAGCAGATGTCATCTATAGGGAAACGACCCGTATTAAAATGGGTGAAAACTACCGTACACTTTTGGGGCATTTCCGTCATGAAAGTGGGCATTATTATTTTGACCTCATTAAATCGCTACATCCTGAGCTTGTCGACGAGTTCCGTCAGTATTTTGGAGATGAGCGTCAAGACTATAATGCAGCACTACAACGTCACTATGAAGATGGCGCACCACAAAACTGGGACCAGTTTTATGTCAGCTCTTATGCCAGTACACATCCTTGGGAAGACTGGGCAGAAACATGGGCACACTATTTACACATGATGGACACATTGGAAACCGCTTACTATGCAGGTTTAATCGTGCGTAATAATCGAAAAGATACGCATGACTTAAGCTTTTATGAAAATCCAATCGGCGCTCAGGATTTTGATTTACTCCTCAAACAGTGGATGACACTGACTTTTAACTTAAATGCGTTAAATCGCAGTATGGGTTTAGAAGATGCTTATCCATTTACGCTATCAGCGCCAGTCCTCGATAAATTACGATTTATACATAAACATGTTTTAGGCAAAGCCTTTGCTCGCCAAATTGCTTGAGCTGAATATAAGCGTTCTTAAGTTATGTCTAGGGACACCAAAGATCGGACCGAATTTGGATGTAACTCGTTAGAAATTATCTTAAAATAAAAGACATCTTTAGCCTATATAGATAACGTCCGTGCTAAAAACTATGCTTTTAACGAGACATCATGCTTTCACGCGACCAATCATTTTAGGGCTAACGATTGTTTTACTGCCGGCCTGCCAGTTGGTCAAAGTTAAAGAAAACAATATCCATCAAGCTATTCGTAGCAAGTCTGAAAATATCTCAACCCATGACCAATTGAGTGCGGAAACCACCAGCTTACTCAAATTACTCAGCCTGACGCCACAGCAATGCAGCGCTGAATTTGAAACATGTTTGAAGCGCTTAAACACACAAACGGATATTGCAGCAGATGAACGCTATGCCGCTTTAAGTGAACTGTATTTGGCCCAAGCTTTAGAGCTCTCAAAACAGCGCAACTGTATCCAAGCACAGCTACTACATAGTGAAAATAATCACTGCTTAGAACAAAGCCTTGAAGCCTTCGATCAAAGTTTACGCTATAGCTATGTGTATTTATTTAAGATGCAAGAAAGCCCAAGTACCCGTGTTTTTGATCAAAGACAAATGCATGTCCGCACTTTTTACAATGTCGCTTTGTCGCGTTTAATTACCACGGCGTACCGTATACAGCCTTTTCATCAAATTCCTGCGCAACTCAACGTCCAACAGCGTCAATATATTGTAAATTTAGAACACTATCCTGAACTGAAAAGTAAAACCATTGACCGAGTTCAATCCAGTTATAATTTAAACTTCTCGGGTTTTTATCAAGTCAACCGTCAAGATGGTCTGGGCGCAGAGTTTGTGGTTGTGACTGAAACGGATCCTATTCATAAAAATGATTTTATCCTTGACCCGATATCGTTTTATCAAAATCAAACCAATCCCAATATCCATCCTGCACGCTATTTGTCCGTTACCGCCGCAGCACAGCCATTAAACCCTGAAAGCAGCATTGAAGATGTGCTCAATGGCAAAGCCATTTTTGAGATTGAGCTATTTAATCCTTATACACAAAAGTATGTAGACATTCATCAACAAAAATACATCCTCACGGCAAATTATTCTGTGCCTTTTGCTTATTGGCTGGCAGAAAATAAACTGGGCTCTACAGGCTACTTAACCTTGCTCGATAAGACTGAGCGATTGCGTATGCCACATGTCTATATGCTTGAACCTTACCAGCCGAATAAAAAAGTGATTGTACTTATTCATGGTCTCGCCAGCAGCCCTGAAACTTGGGTCAATCTGACCAATAACATTTTGGGGGATAAAGTTTTACGGGAGAACTTTCAGGTATGGCAGGTATTCTATTCAACCAATATGCCGATTGTTGAAAGCCGCTATCAAATTCATGCACTACTTAAACAAGCCTTTGCACAAGTTCAACCCAACTCTCGCTCGGCAAGTGACGCCGTGCTGATTGGACATAGTATGGGCGGCGTCATTAGTCGCTTACTGATTAGTGAGCACGATATTTCTGAGCAAGTGATTCCACTGTTAAACTATGAGCAATACACCCGATTACAACAATACCCCGTAATCAAAGAACGTTTTCAATTTCATCCCGATTTACCCATTGGACGTGCAATTTTTATTGCCGCGCCTCACCGTGGCAGTGAACTGTCTGACCGCTGGTACATGGAGTTGGTGAAGAAAATGGTCAAGTTGCCGATCACTTTCTTTAACCAAGTGGATATACAACTCAATGGTAGCTCTAGTACCAAAGGCATGGTGCAATCTGGCCCAGACGACTTAAGTCCAAAGTCACGCTTTATGGCTTTGACCAGTAACATCATGCCGGTATCCACAGTTCCTTACCATTCTATTATTGGCAATCACCGTCAGACCAATGACATACATGACATGAGCGATGGTATTGTGCCGTATTCAAGTTCACATCTAGAACAGGCAGTCTCTGAAAAAATCATTAAAGGCAATCATTCTGTGCATGAGGAAGCAGAAACATTATTAGAATTGCGCCGTATTTTAAGGCTACACCTTGAGCAAACTCAGGCTCAATGATCAATAGTTCTAAAAATGTTTACTATTTGGAGATTTTGATCCCAATAATCTAACCCAACTAAATGAGCATCGAAAACTTGAAAAGCAGCTGTCTTAAAACATGACGTACGGAAAGGTTTTGATATACTTGCTTTATCTAAAAAATACATGCATTTATCTGCTCGGAAACATCATGCACATTAAAAATCAAGTTGTACTGGTCACAGGTGGCGCACGCGGTTTAGGTCTTGCAATTACACACGCCTTAATCAATGAAGGTGCTCGAGTAGTCGTGAACTATTTGAACAGCCAAGTAGCAGCGCAAACCTTAGTTCAGCAGTATCCAAAGCAGGTTTTTATCTACCAAGCTGATGTTACAGACAGTGCACAAGTCAAAAACATGTTTGATGCAAGCTTTCAGCATTTTGGACAGCATATCAATGCCGTGATTAATAATGCGCTCATTCAGTTCGAGTTTAATGGTGAGGCCCGCCCAAAAGTTCATGAGCTACGCTTGGAAACCATGCAACAACAATTTGAAGGTGCAGTTAAAGCCGCTTTGAATACTACCCAAGCGGCACTTGAAGGTATGAAACAAGGCCAGTTTGGGCGCATTGTAAACATCGGAACCAATCTGGTACAGAACCCTGTAGTGCCTTATCATGACTACACCACGGCGAAGGCTGCACTTTTGGCATTTACGCGTACCTCAGCGCATGAACTTGGTCAATACGGCATTAATATCAATATGCTCTCTGGCGGTTTACTACAAACCACCGATGCCAGCAAAAGTACACCCAATGAAGTTTTTGATTACATCGCGAGTGCAACACCACTGCGTCGTGTAGTTACACCTGAGGAATTTGCTTCAGCCATTTTAATGTTCTTATCGCCATATTCTTGTGCTGTGACAGGTCAAAACTTGATTGTGGATGGTGGTTTAGTCAAAGGCTAATGAGCTTTAATCCCTAAACTCTGAATAAGCATGATTTAAACAATCCATTTTAAAATTCTTGAAGCTTTGTTTTAGGTTCAAGTCTTCTTCAGAATCTGCTCACCCTAGCAAGGAATACAGTACGATGCTTTCTTTTCCCATTCGGCACCGACTGGCTGGCTTTTACTTTTTTTATTATTCCATTGTGGGAACCTTCATGCCGTTTTGGAGCCTGTATCTCGAAGATCAAGGTTTTAACTACAGTGAAATCGGTATCCTTTCCTCAATTGCGATCATTACCCGTTTTTTTGCTCCTTTTATTTGGGGCTGGATTTCAGATAAATCAGGGAAACGGATGCTCTTGGTCAGAGTCGCAACGTGGATGGAAGCCTGTATTTGGTTCATGATTTTTATCATTCCAAACTCCTTTCAGGCGATCGCTCTGCTCATGCTGATCTTTAGCTTCTTCCAAAATGCTATTCTGGCTCAATTTGAAGGCGTAACTCTATTTTGGCTCGCTGAACAACGCAGTGCTTTATATGGAAAAGTTCGAAAATGGGGCTCTGTCGGTTTTATTGTCGGGGTTTTTGGTATCGGAGCCTTATTAGAAATTTTACCCATCTCTATGCTGCCAGTTTTATTGCTGTGTATTTCTTTTTTGGCCTTTATTTGGTCATTTAGCATCAAAGAACCGACCACTGCACCCCATTCACAAGGGCAGCTCGAGCCATTATTACCTATTTTAAAAAAACCCGTTGTAGCGGCATTCTTCGGTATCGAGTTTATTCTGCTTTTTTCACATGCGCCCTTTTATAGTTTTTATAGTAACTTCTTAAAACAAGCCGGTTACTCAACCACAGAAATTGGTTTTTTGTGGGCTATCGGTGTCATGGCCGAAATTATTATGTTTGCCATTGCTCACGTTTTTTTCAAACGTTTTTCATGGCGACTCATGGTGTCTATTTGTCTGATCCTCACGGCGCTACGCTGGTTTATGGTCGGTTCTTTTCCCCAAATCTTCGCGATCCAGTTTTTCGCACAAACCATTCATGCTTTTAGCTTTGGTTTATTTCATCTCATCGCCATGCGTATCATTTTCCAAAACTTTAGTTTAGGACAACAAGGACGTGGTCAAGCCCTGTATAGCACCATGTGGGGACTGGGTGTAGCGTCTGGAAGTATTCTTGCAGGACATTATTGGCACAGCCTGTCAGGCGAACATATTTTTATTCTGGCAGGCTGTGCTGTGCTACTGGGCTTGGGTTTGGTTCGGTACTTACCCAAAGAAGTTCAAGCTTAAAAGGTCTCTTCTGATCTGCGCGCATAAATTGCAGCAGTTTCATTAATCAGCTTTCTAAACTTTGATTTCACTGTATTTATGAAACCATGGCTGGGCCTGTTCAAGCTGACTAGCCAACTGTAAGAGCCGATCTTCACGGGCAAAAGGCGCAATGAACTGTGAACCAAGCGGAAGATTATCAGCATTCCAATACAAAGGTACAGACATCGCAGGTAAACCTGTGATGTTGGCTAGCTGAGTAAAAGGCACCCAACGCAAATTATCTTTCACAATTTTATCGACCAGTTTTCCTTGTGCCAACAGATGTGCTTTGCCGACTTTTAATAAACTTTTTAAAATTGGTTTTTGCCATGATGGAGTAGAAATTTGCCCATTTTTAGGCGCAACTGAAGCTGTTGCAGGAGTCAGATAAAGATCATAATGATCAAAAAATTGATTCATTCTGGTGACATACACGCCCCAATTATTCAGGTTATGAATATAATCTAATGCAGTCGTTTTCGCACCAAAGGCAGCCAAAGCTAAAGAATCCAGCTCAAAATCTCCTGCTGTAGTCGGAACCTGTTGCTTGATCTGCTCTAACATATAAGAAAATTGACTAAACCACGTCGTGATAAAGTCTCTGGCCAAAGACATACCATCTATCTCAGGTTGTGCTTCAACCACTGTATGCCCTAAAGACTCCAACAGACGTGCGGTATGATGTACAGCATCAATTGCATCTTTAGACACTGTGGTTCCGATAGGCGACTGAGTACTAAATGCAATTTTAAGTTTTTTTACAGGCTGCTGTAGACAGGCCAAATAGCTTTGGCTGGGCAGCTGTATTTTAAATAATGAGCTATGCTCTGCACCCTGCGTTGCATCTAACATGGCTGCACTGTCTCTTACACTTTTACTCAATACATGCTGTATCGCAGCGCCATGCATTGCTTCACTCATATCTGGGCCCCACGGCG
The DNA here is from genome assembly GCF_028649355.1 of Acinetobacter sp. Gutcm_16. Taxonomy (NCBI): domain Bacteria; kingdom Pseudomonadati; phylum Pseudomonadota; class Gammaproteobacteria; order Moraxellales; family Moraxellaceae; genus Acinetobacter; species Acinetobacter sp. Gutcm_16. The sequence continues at coordinate 72,421 of NZ_JAQSUV010000020.1, forward strand.
TACGTCCACGACTTGGCTTTAAACCAAATAAACCGCAATACGATGCAGGAATTCGAATCGATCCGCCGCCGTCGCCCGCACCCGCAATAGGAACAATCCCAGCGGCCACTGCAGAAGCGGAGCCACCCGATGAGCCACCACTGTTATGTTTTAAATTCCAAGGGTTATGACAGGCTCCCCAAGCATCTGATTCCGTAATGCCTTTGATTCCAAACTCAGGGGTATTGGTACGGCCAAAGGTTAAAATGCCTGTGTTTTCCCAACGGTTTACAATTTCTGCATTATGTTCTGCAATATGACCCGTACGTTTAAATGCTTGGCATCCATAAGATGTTGGATAACCTGCATATTCTTGAAATAAATCTTTTACTAAAAATGGCACCCCAGCAAATGGGCCAGACAATGCATTTTGTGCTCTGTTCTTGGCATAATCATGCATCGGAATAATAATCGCATTTAAAGCAGGATTGGTTTGTTGGCTACGCTCAATTGCAATTTGTAATAATTCAGCGGGATGGATTTGTTTTTGTGCAACCAACTCAGCCAAACCCAGCCCATCATAACGAAGGTATTCAGAAAAATTCATTTTTATCCAAGTATCTATAGTTTTTATTGTTTTATACTTTTACTAAATTTTAACCTATGAGGCAAGTTGTACTTGATTGCGTCCTAAAGTTTTGGCTTGATATAACGCCCGATCAGCACGATTTAACAAGCTCTGTAGACTATTTTGCGTTGGTAAATCTTGATGCACCACACCAAGACTCACCGTCATACTCAAAACAGCATGTGCCACTTGAGTTTTTGAAGTAGCGACAGCACGGCAGATACGTTCTGCAATGATTTGCGATTCAATCTCGGAAATATTATTTAACACCACCACAAACTCCTCACCACCCATACGTGCAAATAAATCCTGTTCACGCAAATTACTTTTCACCGTCGTGGCAAAGCTTTGTAGCAATACATCACCAATATAGTGACCATATTGATCGTTCATTTTCTTAAAGTGATCAATATCTAGCACAATGATACTCATCGATTTAACCAAATTTTCCTTCAATAAGTTTTCAGTTTGAGTGAAGAAAAAACGGCGATTTCCTACATGAGTTAAGGGATCGTGGTTGGCCAGATAGAGCACTTCTTTATATAAATCATGACGATTACGACTCACAATACATAAAAGCAAAGGTGCAATCATCAACATGCACAGCCCTATACGCACCGAAATAGAAGTGGCCAAGAAGTTGTCTGCTGTACGTGAAATATAATAAGTCGTTAAACTATGATACGTCACAAAACAAACCAAACTGTTAATGATACTCACATAAAATAAGTTGTAACTTAAAGCCGCCCAAATGAGCCCTGCTAGAGGGAAAAGTAAGGCACCAGGACCAAAGAACAGATGAGTACATGCCACAGAAATTAAAACTGAGAGTAAGGGTAAAACATCGACAAACTGGGTTTCGCACTGTCTACGGTTATTCCAAAGATACTTTAATTTCTTCGCTGCAGGAAAGGTCAACATGAGGGGTAAAAGTGAAATACAATTTAGCACTTCCCCTGTCCACCAAATATAAAACTCAGCCCACAAATCTTGCGTGCTCATAAAAGTATGTGGCATATACGGAACGACCGCAACGGCAAATATCGCGCTGGAAAAACACCCAAGAAAAACACAAACCAAGAAAAGATAAAGAAAATTTAAGCCTTTGTTATATGCACGATAGTCAATTTGTAAATAATGGATAAAGAATAAAGATACGCCTACTGTCATAAAATTGGCGATTGTTAAAGCCAAAGTTAGCTCAAGATGGTTCCCAGTGACTAAGTCTGCCGACATATAACCAATAAATGCGCCCAACCAGCCACCAACATTTCTGAGTGGCTTAAACCGTAAAAATAAGCCGATCAGTACAGCATTAGCTGGCCAAAAATAAGCGAAATATGCAATCGGTCGAGTGAATATCCCAAGCAAGCAGCAGACAAAAATCACCGCAGCAACAATCAAACATGCTCGGCCATGCTGTTTAAAATTCAACGATACTTCTGTGAGCTTAACTGCGTACAAAATATTCCCTCATTTTTACATGAGTTATGATTAAACATCATGTTTTCTATTGTCCATTTGCTTGCAAACGATGCATTGATGAAAACCATCACAGATTGACAATATTTACTAAATAAACTCTATCGATTGTTCGTTATGGTTTCAATATGATTTTTTGATTTATATCCTGAATCTAAATATTTACGATTAAATGCTGATATCACTCTCATCCATAAAAAAAGCCTCCGCGTTGGGAGGCTTTTTTTATCTTTGGACTTATTTCGCTTCAGAAGCTGCCACTGGTACTGATGCACCTGCTTCTTCAGACTCTAAAGGTGCAGCATCAATCATCTCTGGACTAACTTCTATATTGGTCACTGGTGTTTCAGTTGCTGAGCTTTCCACTGACGTTTGTTCAGTCTCTTGTTTTTTGTCACTACACGCAGCAAGCGACAGCATTGTTGCAGAAGCTAAAACCACCAAAGCCATTTTCATGTTAATCATTATGCACCTTCACATTAGTCATCAATTGCTTGAAACAATACTACTTATTTTTGCTCAAGTTTAAAGTATTCGTTTGTGAGCAATCTTTTGAAATTAAGGCAGAATTATAACATCATTGAACAAAAATGATAAAACAAGCTCGAAGCAAGCTTGTTTTTATCTATCCAAGAATGCACTCGAATTAAACAGGATACGCTGTCGCGACTTCCTGACTAATCATTGCTGCGGTTGCCGCAGATAGCGTCCAACCTAAGTGCCCATGTCCTGTATTAAAGAACACACGTTCTAGCTTTCCACGGCGTACTACAGGCATCATATTCGGCATCATAGGACGAAGACCTGCCCAAGGGACCGCATGCTCTGTCGAAACTTTAAAGTTACGATTGGTCCAGTCAACAAGAGGTTGAATCCGATCTGCACGGATATCACGGTTATAGCCATTAAATTCAGCAGTGCCCGCAACACGAAAACGATCTTTACCTAAACGTGAAGTTACAATTTTCGCACTTTCATCCAGCAAGCTCACCCACGGCGCATTTTGCTGACTCTCTTCATCATTCAACATCACCGTAATGGAATATCCCTTTACAGGGTACACATTGACGCGCTCTTGAACCAATTCGGCCAATTGATAACTACCAACACCAGCACAAACCACAACAGCATCGGCAGCCAACATTTCCACTTCATTTGGAAGCAGTTCAACATTTTCTGAACTGGGTTGTAACTTTACTTCAACACCTGAGCTTAAGTGCTGAATATCTGTCACATCCATACCAAAACGATACTTCACACCTAACTTTTTGGTGACTTCAGCCAAACCTGTCGTGTACTTATGAATATCACCCGTCGCATCGCCTTCACAATAGAATCCAGCATAATAGTCGCCAGTCAGTGTCGGCTCAATTTGCTTAATTTCTTCGTTGGACACGCCACAACGTTCAAGTCCACCTTTATTGAGTAAATCATTGACTCGAATGGCAACGTCATAATCTTGTTTATTATGATAAAAATGCAAAATGCCACGTTTTTCTAAATTGAAGTCAATCGACTCTTTATCCGCAATTTCGAACAAGCGTTGACGAGCCAATAAAGCCAATCGTACTGTTTCATGGGTATTGGCCTCATAATGTTTAATATTGCCCAGAAATTCCATCAGCCATGCATATTTATGCACACTAAAGGCAGGATTGAGCAATAAAGGGGCAGATTTTTGAGACATCCATTTCATGCCTTTCAGCACTGTCGATTTTTGGTTCCAAACTTCCGCATTACATGCAGACAGTTGTCCACCATTTGCAAAAGAAGTTTCCATCGCAGGAAATAAATGCCGATCCACAACTGTCACTTGATAACCCAGTTGACTTAATTCATACGCAGTTGTGACGCCTGTAATTCCAGCACCAATGACAACGACATGACACATAGACACCTCCTTTTTATTGTTTGATGTCAACCCCATCTGTCATGTGTACCTGAGAGCTTCGATCTAAAACATCCCATGACGTTTTAAACCATCCCCTTCGGTGAGTGATTGAACACTTCTCTCCAGAGTTTTTTCATTATTACAGTCCTTTTGCCTGAGAGTTTCCGGGGTCGTTGCTCCTTCGGCGAATGCAGAACATTTCTCTCCTGCAATAATGCTTATTATTCTATGAGCAATTTATATACCATGTAATCACCCGATTGGAAACTGCTCTTAAAGTATTATCTTTCGTTTATTTTTATAGAGCACAACCTCAGCTTAGGGCAAGCGTTGCAATATACTGGCTAACATGACTATCTTTTGCTTCAAAAGAGGACGCATGCCGTCGGACATTAGCGCTATCCTAAGGTCATCTAAACATTTTTAATAGTGATGATTTATACATCTTAAGATGCTTCATTCTGTTTCTCTCCTGTATTAAAAGAATGAATGAGTTGTTCTGCATTTTGATAAATTTCTTGCCAATGCGGCAGTAACTCACTATGAAATTTTATAGTGATATAACTCGTATTAAACCCATAATTGGGCTGATGTGTATTAAATTCACAACTTGTTGCACCATCCTTAAAATAAAGACATACAATAGTGAGACTTACCCCTTTACCTTTACGCTCCTGCCAATACACCCTTTTTCCAACACCGTCATCACTTTTAACCTCTATTTCATAGAGTCCCAAATCTGAGTTAAATTTTTTTGTTTCATCTATCCATATTTCACTCACCTCTTCTCCACCAGAAGAAAACATTCCTTTTCTTAATTTTCTTTTTAACTGACCAAAATAATTAAAGAAGTCTTTACTTCCCCACTCCTCTTTCCAAACGGAACGTTGGTTTAATGCGATTTTGATATCATTTTTATACTCAGAACCTAGTCTAAAGCCTTCACTCGACGTTGTCATTTCAGGCCATCTCACTTTCAAAGCAATATGTTGAATTTGATCATCACAACCTTTGGCCTCGTGTTCTTCTTTGATATTTTTCCCCCAATAATTCACTCCTTGATAAGTCACTCTGCCAAAAAGTAAATACTGCTTATCAATAAGCATGTGCCGATCACCAAATTTTCCACAAGCATATAAGCGTGCTTTGACTTTTTCAGGGTCATGCATACTGTCATAGCCGTATATCAACAATGAAATAACCAAAACTGTAAGTAATGATAAAAATATAATGGTGCCTCGTCTTACTGTGCTTATTTTTTTATTCATATCCCCCTTCCTTTTTTCTTTTAAAAATGAACTCTCTAAATTTTCTTACTCAGTAAGACCGAGTGAAGATTCAACAACGGTTGACCTACATTGGCACTAAATAGGTAAGATGCCGTTTTCTGAGTATCGTGATAACCATAACGTGCATAATATGCTAGCAGCTCTTTTTTACATTTAAGATTATCTTTTCATACGCAAATAAAAAAGTCAGACCGAAGTCTGACTTTAATGTGTACTCTCTTAAATATAAAGAGAATTTTCTAGTATTCAATCGGCGCAAAAGGTGCAACGACGTCTGCATTTTGAGCACGATGACGCATAAAGTGATCCATTAAAACAATCGCAAACATTGCTTCTGCAATTGGAGCCGCACGCACACCCACACAAGGGTCATGACGACCTTTGGTTAATACGTCAGTATCTTCACGATTAATATTGATCGTTTTACCTGGTGTGGTAATAGACGCTGTTGGTTTCAACGCAATTGCAACACGGATGGTTTGACCACTCGAAATACCGCCTAAAATGCCCCCTGCATGGTTCGCAAGGAAACCATCGGTGGTTAACTCATCACGGCTTTCATGTCCAAACTGACCCGCAACAGCAAAACCATCACCAATCTCAACACCTTTAACAGCATTAATAGACATCATGGCATGGGCAATGTCAGCATCTAGACGGTCAAAAACAGGCTCACCCCAACCTACAGGCACTTTTTCAGCCAAAATTTCAAGCTTTGCCCCACAACTAGTGCCTTGCTCACGCAATGAAGTTACCAGTGCTTCAAAACGCGATACGGCATCGACATCGCCACAGAAAAATGGATTATTAGGTACTTCATTCCAATCCAATTTTTCCGCAATTTCAGTCCCAATTTGGGTCACATGACCACGAATTAAAATACCAAACTTTTCAGCCAAGTATTTTTTCGCAATTGCACCCGCAGCCACACGCATAGCCGTTTCACGCGCACTTGAACGACCACCGCCACGGTAATCACGAAAACCGTACTTTTGTGTATAAGTATAGTCCGCATGTCCCGGACGGAAGCTTTGTGCAATATTACCGTAATCTTTGGATTTTTGATCGGTGTTACGAATCAATAAACCAATTGGTGTGCCTGTTGTTTTACCTTCAAACACACCTGAAATGATTTCAACTTCATCAGGTTCTTTGCGCTGCGTCGCAAATTTAGAGGTGCCCGGCTTACGACGGTCTAAATCTTTTTGTAAATCGTCTGCTGTAAGCTCAAGACCCGGTGGAACACCATCCACAATCGCCATTAAGCCTACACCATGAGATTCACCACAAGTCGTTACACGGAAGAGTTGCCCTATACTATTACCTGCCATGTCTAACGACTCCTTTTATGCTTGAACAGATTGAATGAATAAATCACGGAATTGACGGCATTGAGCCGCAGTCAATGCAAAGATTCCTGTACCGCCTTTTTGGAACTGTAACCAGTAAAAATCAACAGTATTAAAGTTTTGGCGCATTGCCCATTCAGAATTACCCACTTCAATCACGATGAGACCATCTTCAGTTAAGTAATCTGGCGCTTGAGCTAACATTTTACGAACCAAATCTAAGCCATCTTGACCTGCCGCCAGAGCCAATTCTGGTTCATGGTGAAATTCTTCTGGTAAGTCTGCCATGTCTTCAGCATCCACATAAGGTGGGTTCGACACGATGAGATCATATTGATTTTCAGCAGGAATTTTGGAGAACAAGTCGGACTCAAGTAAAGCCACTTGATACTGTTTGTCGTGGTGTTCCGAGTTAATTTGAGCCACTTCTAAAGCTTCTTTAGAAATATCCGTTGCATCTACTTCGGCATCTGGGTACGCATAAGCTAAAGCAATCGCGATACAACCTGAACCCGTGCACATATCTAAAATACGTTGTGGCGTTTTTGGATTCGGGTTTTCTGGCAAGTTATTGACTGCCTCACCCATTTGGCCATTTTCACCTAAGCAATAAGGCGCAAAACGGTTTTGAATCAATTCTGCAATCGGTGAACGTGGAATCAGTACTCGTTCGTCGACATAATATGGTTTGCCATCAAAATATGCCAAATTAAGCAAATATGAAGTCGGTACTTTTTCATTAATACGACGTTCTAATAAGCTTAAGACTTCTGCCTTTTCGCTTGGCAGTAACTTCGACTCTAAGATTTCAGCATCCGCATTCCAATCTAAAGATAAAGTTTGTAAAACCAAAGCTGAACTTTCAGCAAAATAGTCTTCTGTACCTTGACCTAAATGTGCATCGTATTGACGTAATGCTGTCACTCCAAAACGGATAAAATCACGAATTGTGCTTAAGTTTTCAGCGGCTTCCTGTATATGTTCAGGGCTAATAGTCGGGCGATCCACTAAAGGCGTCTCCAAGGTCATAATAAAAACGCCTTATGATACCCTGTTTTTCTATGATTTATAATGTTTTGATGCACAGCAAACACATTTTCATACGCTTTGCGCTTATTTGCTTATACGGCCTGTACGTGCTTCGTACATATCTGCACGGGTTTGCGTCATTTGCATCAGACACGAAATACGCTGTAATTCAGTCTTTTCATTTTTCACGATAGGTTTATTATTACAAATCTGATCACGCTGCACTAGCCATTGTTGATGAGACTGTTTAACCAATCCTTGCTCATCTACAGGAGCCTTCGCCAAATACGGCTTAAATACTTTCTTTAAGCGTTTCTTTTGTGCTTTATATTCTTTACTCATACATGCATCAATTTCACTCAACACATTGCCAGTTTGCTTCATGCATGCTTCATATTTTTTAGTTGGGCCCATTGCATAGGCTGAACCACTGAACAATCCCACAACAAGCAACGCACTAAATATTTGTTTCAATTCCTTTCCCCAAAGCAAATTTTCTTCATTCATTTTTTAATCTAGTCATTCACAGCATCTGCGTGCTGCAGCGCTTTAATATAACATCCTATTTTGTATGAACATACTAGCCCCCTATAAAATTTCCACTGCACAGCTTTTTACATGAACTCACAGGCTTTGCATTGAAACCTGATCAAACAGCCTTATTATAAGGTGAGTTCTTCTGCCAATATTCCCCAAATTTATGAGTTATAAACACAACAATTTAATGGCGATGCGTGAACGCTATTGGAATGACACCGAAAACAATCATGTCGCCACTGAAAAAGCCTATTTCCAAAAGCTGTTACAGCAGCAAGGGATCTATGAATATGCAACCATTGAGGATGCTCGATACTTCTTTTTTAGTCTACCGAGCATCATCATTGTTAAAGGTTATGCACATGGATTTATGCACCAACCAGTACAAGAAATGATCCTGCAACACATACAAACACATAAAGATGAATTGATTCAGAAAAATACCCTTAAAGTAAAATTTCGCATGTAACAATCCCGATTAGGCTTTATTTAGATAGTTGCTTAACACTTATGGCCTTTTTTAACTCGAGATTCAGCAAGTTGAACTTTTTTAATACGTGAATACACGATATTATCCGTTACAATCTAAAATGCTGCCCTTGCTGATGAAAGGATTTTACTGAATTATGTCAGATCACAACGATAAGCTTAAACAACTGAAAACCTCCTCTATGGATCGTCGTTTATCGATTGCCAAAGCTTCGTTGCTTGCTGGAACACGTTGGGCTGCTTCTAATGCGACAACTATGTTTTCTAGCGAAGAAGAAAAAGAAAAGAAACGCAAAAAAGCAATGAAAGAACAGGCCGATTATCTTGTTTCTGAAATAGGCAAACTTAAAGGTTCTATTGTCAAAATTGGCCAAATGATGGCACTTTATGGTGAACACTTTCTACCTGAAGAAATCACGCAAGCCTTAAATACTTTAAATAATCAAACAGTCGCTTTAGCGTGGCCTGCGATAAAACAGCAACTACACAGCCAGTTGGGTTCTAAACTAGATGATTTGACCATCGATCATGAGCCACTGGGCACTGCATCACTGGCACAAGTCCACCGTGCAACGCGTAAGTCTGATGGTTTAGAGATGGTATTGAAAATTCAATATCCTGGCGTTGCTGAAGCCATTGACTCAGACATGAGCCTGTTCAAAAACATGCTTAAACTGACACGTATGGTGCCGCAAACACGCGAGTTCGACCAATGGTTCGATGAAGTTCGTGAGATGATGCACCGTGAAGTCAATTATAAAATTGAGGCTGCAACCACACGCCGCTTTGCTGCTCGCTTAAAAGAAGACCCACGCTACATCGTGCCGCAAATTATAGATGGCTACTGCACAGACCAAGTATTGTGTATGACATTTGAACGTGGCGTGCCGATTAACAGCCCTGTCATGCTGTCTCTTCCGCAAGAACGTCGCAACAAACTCGGCGAAGCATCACTTGAAATTGCGGTACGCGAGATTTTTGAATGGGGTGAAATGCAGACCGACCCGAACTTTGGTAATTACCTCGTTCGCTTAGGTAATGGTAATGACATCTTGGACAAAATTGTTCTGCTTGATTTTGGCGCAATCCGACAGTTTGATGAACACTTACTCGGTGTAGCACGTAAGCTCATTCATGCTGGGTTTAATCATAGTAGTGAAGAAATGGTTCAAGCAATGACAGGATATGAGTTTTTCGACTCTATCCCTCAAAGCATTAAACCCGATATGGCTAAAGTCTTCTTACTTGCAACTGAAGCATTCAGCAGCCCAAGCAATAACCCAGACTTACCTGCTGGTGTTATGGATGAACACTTTGCTTATGACTGGAAAGCAAGCCAGCTTCATAGCCGTGTAATGCAGCAAGCTTCAAAGTCAATGGCATCTCGCTATTTCAGTGTTCCTCCGAAAGAGTTTATGTTTATCAGCCGTAAATTCATCGGTGCTTATACCTTTATGACTGTGATTGAAGCGAAAACCAATGTTCGCGCTATGGTCAAAAAGTTTATCTAAAAGTACATTGACCAAAATGATGCAATGTCATTTTGGTCAATTGATCAATCACGTCAATTTCCAACGATTTAATAAAAAACTTAAAAAACAAAAGATTAGAATAATTTAAAACACACCACCTACCGTTTATCTTTGACAATACATCATGTCAGTCATGACATAGTTATTCGTGTGCCGCTATGTCAGCATAAAACCACAGAATAATTCTGCTGGATGAAAATAATGACAAATATGGTAAATAAGGCGCAGGGATTTGGCTTATCACTGATCACAAAAATGGCAAGTAGCGACGTACTTGACCAATTAAAGCTTAGAAAATTTGTGGAGAAATCGCTTTATCAAGGCTCAAAAGCGGGCTATAAGACTCTATCAAAAACACAAAAAGCCTTTAAAGCCAATAAAGATTTGCATAAACAGCGACTCAATAATCAAGAAAAATCATTGTTTGATCTGAACTATTCAGAAGATCAGCAAATGACTATCGACAGCATGTCACAGTTTGCAGCGGATGTACTTTCCCCATTAGCCGCAAGTGCCGATCAAAATGAGACTTTTCCAACAGAGCTTTGGCAATATATTGAAGAGCTAGGTCTGAACTTTTATGCTTTGCCTGAGGCACTTGGGGGTGTCGCTGCTGAGAAAAATATTCTGAGTAATGTACTTATTGCAGAGCATCTGGCCAAAGGTGATTTTAGTTTAGCCGCGGGTATGCTCTCTACTTTTAGTGTGATTAATGCCATTACACAATGGGGTTCTGAACAAGTACAGGCTTTATATTTAAACAGTTTTGCGCAAGACAGTAGCATTCGCGCTAGCTTTGCAATTCAAGAAGCTACGCCTGCTTTTAATCCTTACCAGCTAAAAACCAAAGCCATTTCACGTGATGGTCAATATTTTATCCAAGGTGAAAAGACACTGGTACTATTGGCTGAAAGTGCAGATATTTTCCTTGTCAGTGCTGAACTTAATGGCCAAGCTGAAGTTTTTATTCTCAGACGTGATGAAAGTATTCAGTTTAAAAAATCTCCCGCTATGGGCCTCAAAGCTACCGAAACAGCAACTTTAATTTTTAATCAAACTCCTGCTTTACGCTTAGGTGATGAAGATTTCAACTACACGGCATTTTTAGACCTCGGCAATTTAATGTGGTGTGCAATGGCGGTTGGCACATGTGAAGCGGTCAAAAAATATTGTATTGAATATGCCAATGAACGCACCGCCTTTGGTGAACCCATTTCCCACCGTCAAAGTGTTGCATTTATGATTGCCGATATGGCCATCGAAATTGATGCCATGCGTATGCTCATTCTAAATGCCGCAAGTCTAGCTGAATCTGGGCAGACATTTCACCGTGAAGCCTATTTAGCACGCTTACTTTGTGCCGAAAAAGCCATGAAAATTGGCACCGATGGTGTACAGATTTTAGGTGGGCACGGATTCACCAAAGAACATCCTGTTGAGCGTTGGTATCGTGATTTACGTGCAACAGCAATTGTTTACTCTGGTCTACATGCATAATAAAAAGGAAAACTGGCATGAATTTACAAAACCCTAAGAAATTTAAATTACTGATTGATCAAGCCCACCAAGTGGCCATCAATGTACTTCGCCCTATCTCCCGAAAATACGATAAAGCTGAACACAGCTACCCTAAAGAACTGGATATGCTGGCATCTTTAGTCGATGGTATGAATGAAGGCGGTGAAGGTATGAATGCGGGGGCTGCTGTCGGCAAGCGAGGTACCAATCAACAAGGCAATAAAAATGGAGTGAATCTCTCTACCGCTTTAAGTGTAATTGAAATGTGTTATGGAGACACCGCTTTACTTCTATCAATGCCCCGCCAAGGGCTTGGAAACTCAGCAATTGCAGCTGTTGCCAATGAAGAGCAGTTAGAGCGTTTCAAAAACACATGGGCAGCCATGGCAATCACTGAACCAAACTGTGGCTCGGACTCTGCTGCTATTCGTACTACGGCAACAAAAGTTGGTGATGATTACATCTTAAATGGTGAAAAGATTTTCGTGACTTCAGGTGACCGGGCCGATGCTATCGTCGTTTGGGCAACTCTAAATAAAAAATTAGGTCGTTCAGCCATCAAATCTTTTGTGATTCCTAAAGGAACTGCTGGCATGACAGTAGAACGGTTAGAGCATAAGCTAGGAATTAAAGCCTCTGATACCGCAGTTATTCGTTTAATCGACTGCCGAGTGCCAGCCAAAAACCTACTAGGAAATGCGGAAATTGACATTGCTAAAGGCTTTGCTGGCGTGATGGAAACTTTTGATAATACCCGTCCGCTCGTTGCAGCGATGGCTATAGGCTGTGCCAAGGCCTCACTAGAACGCATTAAAGAGATCTTCAGCGATTGTTTGAATCCTCAATATATAACGCCATACTTACAAACGACTCATATTGCGAGCCAAATTTATCGTATGGAAGCCGAATGGGAAGCGGCTCGTTTACTGACCTTAAAAGCTGCATGGATGGCAGATAACAAAAAGCCAAACTCAAAAGAAGCCTCCATCTCCAAAGCCAAAGCTGGTCGAATTTGTAATGAAATTACCCTTAAGTGCGTTGAACTTGCATCAACAGTCGGTTACAACGAAGATGAGCTTTTAGAAAAATGGGCAAGAGATTCTAAAATTCTAGATATTTTTGAAGGTACGCAACAAATTCAGCAACTCATTATCGCACGCCGTGAACTCGGAAAGTCATCGAGCGAATTGAAATAATATAAAACATCTCATTCAGATATGTTGATGCCATAGTTTTTATAAATAGAAGATTATGGCCTCACATTGAAGTAATATAAAAGTAGAAATTACTGGACTTAAATTCATGCTATCTAACAACGGCTGAACTTATTTGTTGGACTTCAAAAAACGTATCGCTATCACAGAACTTAGATTTATTGAGCAAATTTAATATTTGGAGAATAGTAAGTCTTACCAACTTAGATACTGCTTAGGCTATTTATTATAAGCAAGAAGAATTTCTTTGACTTGTCCATGCAATCACCTATAAAAAAGTTAAATACTATGGGGTTATATGACAAAACTATCTTTGCAAGTGGATCTACTAACAGCATAAAATCTAGAATTTCAATTAATCGCCTCTATTTAGCTTAAATAAAGTACGGATTTAACAAAACCATAAAATAGTACCTTCTGTCTCAACTTGACTGTAATTGCACAGCTCAATATGATCTTCTCAGACATTATACCAATGGATATACAGTTTGCTGAATTATCAACGATACTTGCCAACATCTCATATTAAAGCTAAATCTGTTTTAATTTTAACAACAACTTTAATATTTACTGGTTGTTCATCACTTGGTGGCGGTTCAGTTGAAAAGCGTTCAGCAAAATTAGCCAATGGCATTCAAAAGGCATATGCTGTTGAACCAACAACAGCACTACGTATTGCACCTATGATTGTACAAAGTGCAGATCGTTATAATGTGGATCCATTACTAGTTGCAGCAGTCATAAGACAAGAGTCTAGCTATAGAAATTATGCTGTTTCCCCTGCTGGTGCTATTGGACTTACTCAAGTTATCCCACGCTATTGGCAACAAACCTGCCCTGGCGATTTATTTGAAGAGATTAATAATATTAATTGTGGCACCTATATTCTCGCTAGCTATAACCAAAAAGCAGAAAGTTGGCCCAAAGCTTTGGCTTATTATAATGTCGGTCCAACAGGATACCATTCGACCTGGAAAATGAAGCGTCAAGGAAAGAAATATGCCAAACAGGTTAAAGCACATCAAAAAAACTTAAAAGATGCTCTGTAACCTTTTTTAAATAAGACATAAAAGTCAGCAACTGCTGGCTTTTTACCATTTAGGCCCTTATAGATAAGCTATTTCACTTGTTCTCTATCTCTTTTTCCCTCTTAATAATTCTTTATTTATATTATTTAATCTTCCGCCCATAAAAAAATCCCCC
>NZ_JAQSUV010000021.1:0-58265 GCF_028649355.1 Acinetobacter sp. Gutcm_16
TTAGTCCCACCCAAAAACTGATGCTGCCCCGCCTTACTCTCAAACTTTCCAGCAGTCGTTGAAAAGATACCTGTTCCATTCATCTTGATTTGAGAACCACCTGCTGTCAGATTAATCTCAGTTGGACTCGTGATATAAACGGTATCTTCCGTAGAAATAATCTGAATGCCTTTACGCGCAATAACATCCAGTGCATCACCTTGCGCTTGGATTTCAACCTTGCCCTTGCCTGCATAGGCTCTTAGCCCGTCCTGTGCTGCAAAGAGACTGATTTTCTCACTGGCATGTGCAATCAACGATTTCTGCGTAGAAAGGTTAATACTCTCCCCTGCACTTTGGCTGATCTGACCATCGGCTGAGAGATAAATATCTTCATTACTGCTAACAGCTATGGAGTTTGGTGCAGAGAGAATCATGATGGCTTGTTTAAATGCATCTGCCTTGTTTTGATCTTGTTGTTCAATCTGTTCTAAGAAGCCTTTTAAGTTTTCTAAAACATCAAGCGGATCCGTCTGTTGATTCTTCGCCACTTCACTTAATGCTTGGCTATTGTTTAAAGTCCCTTCAAGTTGTTGTTTGGCAGGTTGAGCATTCAGATGTGTACCTGCAGCTTGATCTTGTTTATGGCTACTGAGCAGTAACCCCTCACCTGCTCGAATCGCGCCCCATTGATCAGTTCGAAGCTCAAAGCCTTCTCCTCGTCCCTCACTTGTCTCCGTTTCTTTGGGGTGGCTGAGGTTGCCGAGGTTCAACTGAGTTGCCCCATGGCTGCTTTGCAGTTGAGTACTGATCTGGTCAGTTGTGTCATCGAAGCGCAGTTGGTTATAACCTTCACCTCCAACTTCTTTAGAGCGAATCCCAGCTAGTTTCTTGGTTTCTGGCAATTGACCTTTCTGATCAAATTTCGTTGGGCTGCGCTGCGCTTCATGAATCCGCCCAACCACAAAGGGACGGTCAAGATTGCCGTCAAAGAAATCAATCACCACGATTTCACCAATGCGTGGTAAAAAGCGTGCGCCATAGCCCTCACCCGCCCATGGGGTCAAGACATCAACCCATGCCGAGTCTGTATCATTGTCATTGGCGCCTGCACCACCGTCATGACTGTGGTCATCGTTGCGGGTAAAGAGGAAGCGAACTTTGATCCGCCCCCATTCATCCACATGAATTTCTTCGCCACTTGGTCCCACGACTTTGGCACGTTGTGGGTGTGTGGCTGGTCGGTGCTCTATCGGGTTATAAACTGGAACGGTCGTGATGTGACGACGCTGTAAACTCAAGTGGTTGGCTTGGCGTTCACTTGGCACTGTGCTGGTTTTGAGTGACCATTGGCTTTGTTTCAGCAAATGCTGAATTTGCTCACTCAAATCTTTGGGCAAGTTGTTTTGATTATAGAAAGTCTTGGTCGTGATCAGAAATTCTTTGTCTGCGTCACTGTGTTGATCAAGTTCAGGATGTTCATGTAACTCAAACCAATACCCTACTTGGGCATCACGTACGGTGCTCTGTGCAGTGAATTGTTTCGCCTGTTGGTTGTAGACATTACTCAGGGTTTGATTGAGTTTTTCAATTTGGCTGTTTGATGCTGCGGTCGCCTGATCTTCTCCATTTAAATCTTGCATCCATGCAGGGCTAATATGCCACGCTTGTTCTAGGCTGAGGCTAGCATTGTCTTGTTGTGTGCTATGTTGATGTTGGCTTTGGACTGAACCTGCGCCTTCTTCTTGACTCAAGTGATCGGCTTGCCAACGTTGGATATAGACTGCAGTCGGTTGTAGGCTGCGCTGTGCACTCAGACTGATGATGCTATCCTTTTGTTCGGTAGCACTAGAACGATGAAAACGAATTTGTCGACGCTTTAAGGCTTGGAACTGACTGTTGTCATCCAAGAGTCTAAGTTTTTGAGCTTGAATCGGATGACGAGTATGAGGTACATACAGTTCAGCTTCATCAATTAGCCAGTTGATGCCTTCACTGCGCCAGAGCCGTGTTAGAAAGTCATAATCGGTTTCATTTGACTGCATGATGAAGGGACGGACATCGGTCTCTGTATTTAAACCAGAAAGATCAAGACTGAGGCTAGCAGCAAATAGCGGACTTTTGCTCTGCCATTCCTTAAAGAGTATTTCACTGACATCTCGCACACTTTTATTCATAAACACTCGGCTGTTGCGACGTTTATGCCAAAGTGCCGTTGCGTCTTCTAAGCGAAGTTTATACAAGGTCAGTGCACCATCACTTTGTCCTTGTTCGGCTTGAGTGATGATCCCTGTGCTGCGAAATAATGTGCCTTGGTCTGTGACCTGATCGACCGCGACTTGTACCCCGATAAATTGTTTCAGTGGAATCAGAGCATTGGTTGAGAGGCAGATCAATTCAACGTTTAAACCTTGGTTTAATGCATGTGTGCCTTCAATATGCTGCAAAAAGATGTCATGATTTAATGCAGCATGTGAAAATTGTGCATGAATGGCACGTTTTTGTGCACTTAACCCCAATTGCTCAAGCACTTGAGTGATTGTATTTATCATCGTCTATATTTTTAAAAAGTAAGTTTCAGTCAACATTGATCGCAAACAACGATCATAAATTAGGCGCCATTATAGCCAGATCAATCCGACAAATGAGCAGAGTTTTATTCTTATTATGTAAACAACATAATGCTCCGAGCAGCTGCGGAGCATTTTTATGGAAAATAGGATTTAACCTTTTTTAACTAAATAATGAAATTCTTTATTGCCGTTTTCATCTAAGCGCTCTTCTTGCAACAAAAGTTCATGTCCAAGATGCATACAAAATTTCGGAATATCCCATGAAGTTGAATTGTCCGTTGCAAATACCTCCACTACATCTCCCGATTTAGACTTGCGAATGGCTTGATGCAACATCATCACAGGCTCTGGACAGCGTAAACCACGGGTGTTTAATTGGATGCTTGGGCTCACTTCCAAATCAGACATATATAAACTCAAAAATTTAAAAACTTGCCAATTTTAACACAACTGCCCATTTCTCATATCTGTTTGCATAGCTTGATGGCAGATGAACCTCGTATTTAAAAGTATTGATCTAATCATTCATGCAATCCTTGCTTAATTACAATAGACAACTGTGTTTTCTACGGTATGATAAAATTAAGTTTTTTAGATATTAAGCGTCTTTAGGAAAGATCATGCACGAGGAATCAGGCCCGTCGTGGGGAATGCGTGGCTTACGCAAATGGTTAGGTACCGCGCCAGAAACTCGCGATGAACTGTTAAAGTTAGTTCAAGATTCACGTCGTTTTTTAGAACCCGACACTGTTGCGATGTTAGAAGGCGTATTAGACCTTCCAGCAACCAAAGTCCGCGAGGTCATGACACCGCGTACCTCAATGATTAGCCTACAAGAAGATGATGAGTTACTCGACATTTTGCATACTCTGGTTGAGTCGGCACATTCACGTTTCCCTGTCTTTTCATCCGATCAACCAGACAATGTCGTGGGCATTTTATTGGCCAAAGACTTATTGCCTTTTTTGACTGAACCAAACAATAAAGTGGATATACGTGCGCTGATGCGCCAACCTTTATATGTCCCTGAAAGCGCACGCTCAGACCAAGTGCTTCGCATGTTGAAAAACACCCAAACGCATATTGCAGTAGTAATTGATGAATATGGCACAACCTCAGGTTTAGTGACGTTAGAAGATATTTTGGAAGAGATCGTCGGTGAAATTGAAGATGAACACGACAAGATCGATGAAGAAGCGGAATATATTATTCCCGACAATGACCCAACGACCGCAAATACGTGGCTGGTTCAAGCACTTACACCAATCGAACACTTTAACAATCTTTTAGATGCAGACTTTTCTGATGATGAGGTTGAAACTGTGGGCGGTTTATTGCTTCAAGAAATTGGTTTAGTGAGTGATTTGCAAGGTCAGGTGATTGATCTTGAAAATTGGGAATTTACCATTGTAGAAGCAGATGCACGTTCTATTCATCTGATTCGAGCCGTTCGTAAATGAGAGCTTACTTTGACAAACTGTTAACCCCCAATCCACAACAAAAACAGTTACCTTTAATTTATCCGCTTTTAATTGCCTTATTTTCAGGGGCGGTCTTTAGTTTTGCACTCGCCCCTTATCATTATTGGTGGTTGGCAATCTTATCCCCTGCACTGCTCTATGCCACTTTACGCAAACGCAGTGCAAAGCAGGCCTTTGGTATTGGTTGGGCCTATGGTTTTGGCCTATGGTTCGTGGGGGCTTTTTGGCTCTACACTTCCATCCATGTCTATGGCGATACCAATAGTGCCTTAAGTGTCGGTATGATCGGCATTATGGCCTTGGTCATGGGCTTATTCACAGCTGTTCAAAGCTTTATTTACCGCCGTTTTTTCCCTGAAACACCCCTAACCTTCGCCCCGCTTTGGGTGCTTTTTGAATGGGCAAAAACGTGGGTTTTCACAGGCTTCCCATGGCTGTTTGCAGGCTATGCCTTTACCGAACGTTTACTGGATGGTTATGCGCCATTATTTGGTATCTTCGGGGTGTCGTTTGTAGTCTTGGTGTTGGCCTGCGCACTGGTCGAAGTTTTAAACCGCCGCATCTTTTGGGTCATCCCCTCTGCTTTATTGGTGCTCGGCGCATGGGGCGCATCAAAAATTGAATTCGTCTCCGCAAAAAATACGCCGCCATTATCGGTTTCTTTAATTCAGGGCAATATCCCACAAGACTTAAAATGGCTCACTGAGTATCAACTGAAAACACTTGGAATCTATGCGGATTTGACCAAAACAGAATGGGGACGAGACCTCATTGTTTGGCCTGAATCCTCTATTCCGATGTTCCAAAGTGATATCGAACCCTTTTTAGCTGCAATGACAGCACAAGCCAAGAAAACCAACACGGCGTGGGTCACGGGTATTCCATACTGGGATATTTCAGGCTCTGAAACGGCAGGTCGACCACTGTACTACAACAGTATTATGGCCAATGGTGCTGAAGCCGAAGGACTCTATAAAAAGCAACGTTTAGTGCCTTTTGGTGAATATATTCCACTATCTGGTTTACTGAAATGGGTGTTGCCTGCCATGCAGAATGATCCGTCGATGAGTGGTTTTTCGCGTGGCGAACAACAGCAACAACCGCTTTCTATTCATCAGCAGCATTTAGGTGCAGCCATTTGCTATGAAGTGGCTTATCCGAACTTGACGCGTCGTAATGCCAGCCAAAGTGATTTCTTGGTGACAGTTTCCAATGATGCATGGTTTACGGGAACCGCAGGCCCTTTACAGCATTTACAGATGGTTCAAATGCGTGCCAAAGAAAATGGACGCTGGTTTATCCGTGCCACTAATACAGGCGTGACGGCGTTTATTGACCATCAAGGGCATATCGTAAAACGTGCCCCACAAGATGTAGCAACCGTGCTTCGCGGCGAACTACCTGCTATGCAAGGTCAAACGCTGTATACCCGTTTAAGTGACTGGCCAATTTTAGGTTTCTCAGTTTTTTTACTGATCTTGGGCTGGATCTATCGTCCACGTAAAGTCGATGTATCGTTTAAGTCTCGTCGATAGTTGCTATTGTTAGATCAGACTTTTCCAAAGAAAAACCCAAGCTGAGCTTGGGTTTTTCTTTTTCATTTATAGTAGTTTGGTACCTACTGGAACCTCTGTATCAGGCACACACAGCACCACGCCTGCATCTGAATCATGAAAGCCTGTCACTAAGCACTCAGACTGGATGGGACCAATTTGTTTGTTTGGAAAGTTAACCACTGCCACCACCAATTTACCCAATAACAGTTCAGGTTGATAACGCTCAGTAATCTGCGCACTCGATTTCTTAATGCCAATTTCATGACCAAAGTCGACATGTAAAATATAAGCGGGCTTACGTGCTTGCTCAAACACTTCGGCCTGAATAATACGCCCGACTCGGAGCTCGACTTTTAAAAAATCCGCCCAATCAATCTGTTCCATATTTCACTCTATATTTATATTTTCTACAGTATAGGGAGCGAACACGAGGATCATATACAACGAAACAGACAAGCGATCCTATCTTTCCGCCATTCTTCATGACGCAATAAAAAACCGAGCGTATGTGCTCAGTTTTTTATCACAACTATAAATGTCAGTATTAAATTTGACTGACCAAATAGGACACCATACTGGCTAAAAAGAGCATCGGGGTATAACGGTAGAACATGACCACTTTTTGTTCTAATGCTGTAATCTGTACTTGATCGAGTGTGAGTACGGTTGCTTTTAACGCAGACCAAAAGCTCAAAACCGCCCATGTGCTGAACAGACTGATTGCAAAGAAACCCACCATAATTTGGCTGCTGCCTTCAGTCGACTGCCAGACACTTAAAACACCTTGAGCAACAGGAAGCATACTCAAAATCAAAAGAACAGATTTGAGCATCGACCAATGGAATTGGCTCATTTCATCCAACAAGGTTAATGCTTTCATTCTATTCTCCTCAGGCAAATCAGTTGCCATTGAGAACATTATGCAAGGATTTAAATAAATAAAAAGCCTATTTTTATCCATAATTTACATTATTTGTAATCAATAAATATGGGAATAATTCTTATTATAAATCTCAGCTGATGCTTATTATATTTAATATTTTAAAATCATAATCTTAGATATTAATTTTAAATTAAGATGTATTATCATTACAGTCCACATCGACATAACCTATGCACTGTAATGATATATTCAATTAACCCCAATATAAAATAATTCTCAATTAAGGTTGATACTGAATATCAGCATCGGTTTCTTCACCACCTTGCTGTCCATCTGCGCCAAAAGAATATAAATCAAATGGTCGTCCATCAGTCCCAGGTGCAACATATTGAATGTCATTATCCCAACTGTCTTTCGGATATCCACCCTTCACATAACCGCCTGGCAACCAATTTTTTGCAGACTCAGGCTTATTCACCAAAGCGTCGAGTCCACCCTCTTGCATTGAAGGGTATTTACCATTGTCCAATTTATATTGATCCAATGCCGCAGCAACACCTTTGAGGGTTATGACAGTAGTATCCACTTTGGCTTTTTCACCGCGTCCCATCACATTGGGTACAATTAAGGCTGCCAACACACCTAAAATAACAATCACCACCATGACTTCAATTAAGGTAAAGCCTGAAGCTTGGCGTCTATAGATTTTTGATTGCATGTGAATTTTCTCTTCCATCTTATATTTTTAAAATTAAATCATGTTGTTCATGTTGACGATTGGCAGCATCACTGCGATCACAATCACCAAGACAATGCTTGCCATCAGAACCAACATCAGTGGCTCAAGTAAAGCCAGCAAGGTCGATATGAGCGTTGTCACCTCTCGGTCTTGCATGGTCGATGCGCGCTCCAACATCCGATCCAATTCACCCGACGTTTCACCACTTTTAATCATTTGTACCATCATCGGTGGGAAATAACCACTGCGCTCCAGCTGGGTCGCAAGGTTTCCACCTTCGGTCACTTTTTCTGCGGCATGATTGACCGCATCGCGAATCACCCAGTTGTTACTCACCGCCGCGCCAATTTTTAATGCATCTACCAAGGGCACACCCGACTGGGTCAAAATCGATAAGGTACTGGCAAAGCGTGCGGCATTTATACCACGTGAAAGTTTACCGAATAATGGCAGTTTGAGCGTTAAACGATCAAAGGCATAATGCCCTGCGGTGGTTCTTAAAAATCGCAATAATAAGCCGATGCCGAGTACACTGCCCACCAATAAAAATGGCCATGCCACTCGAATAAAATCACTGGCTTTCATTAGTGCAACCGTAATCCATGGCAAGGCATCTTTGCTTTGGTCAAAGGTTTTGACAATGTCAGGCACCACATAGGTCATAAGTCCCATCACGATGGAAAAAGACATCAGCATTAAAATAATCGGGTAAATCATCGCGCCTTGGATTTTTTTTTGCATCGCAAAGCGATTTTCGGTGTAATCTGCCAGCTGATCTAAAATTAAGTCTAAATGCCCTGAACGCTCGCCAGCGGCAATCGTGGCAATATACAACTCTGGAAAACGTCCAGATTGCTGTAAACCCTGCGCCAATGAGTGACCTTCCAATACTTTAGAACGTACTGACATCAATAGATTTTGTACATGTGTTTTTTCTGACTGCTTTCCAACCGCACGAATGGCTTCTTCCAACGGAATGGCTGCCGCCACAAGTACCGAAAGTTGACGTGTCAATAAAGCGAAATCATAGGCGGTAATTTGTTTTTGAAACCATGTTTTACTGCTGTGCTTATCTTTTTGTTCAACAGGATCAACCGAGACTGGAATCAGCGCTTTATCACGAAGTTGTTGCCGAATTTGACGTGCTGAATCCCCTTCGAGCACGCCTTTTTGCTGCTTTCCTGCGGCATCGAGTGCGGTAAATTGATATGCTGGCATGTTTACGCTTTCTAATGGTCCATTTAGTCATTTGGCGCTGTTGCATGTCGGCACCAAAATCATTCATATTCTAAGTTATAAATTATGTCATCACTCTAACACAACTCATTCATCGCACAACGACAATTTCATCAGGACATTTTGAGCTTTTTATGCCAGAAAATACACTTTCCACAACACCAAGCTACCGTATTCGTGTGGCTGTTCCCGTTTATCTATATGACTGTTTTGACTATAGTTTAACGGCTGAACAATACCACCAAGCTGAAGTGGGTGCACGTGTGGCTGTCTCATTTGGTCGCCAAAATGTGGTCGGTGTCATTGTTGAGAAACTCACTGATGAGAAACCACTCGATTTAGGCTTTAAACTTAAAGCCATAACTGAGTTGCTCGATGACAACGCTATTCTAGATACTAAAGTTTTAAGTTTATTGACATGGTCAGCGCAATATTACCAATTTCCCATTGGTGAAGTGATGCATGCTGCTTTGCCCAGCTTTTTACGCCAAGGCAAACCTTATAACCTACTGGCGCGAATGTGGAAGCTGATTGATGATCATGCCGAAGACAAATTGAAGCGTTCTGAAAAACAACAAGATGCCTATAAAATTTTAAAGCTGCATCCCACAGGAACGTCTGAAAACATTTTAAATTTGGCTGGCATTGAAACTGCGACCTTAAAAGCCTTAGAAAAAAAGCAAATCACCCAGTGCATACTTGAAGCTCAAGACTTTAAACCGCAAGCGATGACGCTAGCGCAAATGCCCCTCACACCCAATGATGAACAAAAGCGAGCCATTCAAAACATTCTCAAAGCTCGTCATAGCTACCACGCTTTCTTACTGGATGGTTTAACGGGTAGTGGCAAAACTGAAGTCTATTTGCAAGTCATGCAAGAGGTTTTAAAACAAGGCAAACAAGTCTTGGTATTAGTGCCTGAAATTGGTCTCACCCCACAAACAGTGAGCCGTTTTCAGTCACGTTTTCACTGTCATATTGCGCTACTACATTCAGGTTTAAATGATTCTAAGCGCCTGCAAGCCTGGCAAAGCGCACAAACGGGCAAAGCTTCGATTGTGATTGGCACACGTTCTGCCATCTATACGCCCCTTCCACATTTGGGTTTGATTGTCTTAGATGAAGAGCATGACTTATCTTTCAAGCAACAAGAAGGCTTCCGCTACCACGCTCGTGATGTGGCTTTATACCGTGCGCACTTAGAAAACTGTCCGATTATCCTCGGTTCTGCAACGCCAAGTATCGACAGTTATGCATTGGTTGAACAAGGTAAAATGACCCGTTTGGAGTTGGACCAACGTGCAGGTGTGGCCGTGATGCCGAAAATGCATGTGATCGATCTGAAAGTGGCACAAAAACAAAATGGCATCAGCCAACAGCTGATTCATGAAGTACAAAAGCGCTTAGACAAAAAAGAACAGGTGCTGATTTTCTTAAACCGTCGCGGCTATGCACCTGTGTTGATTTGTGAAAGTTGTGGCTGGCAGGCCAAGTGCCCCCACTGCGATGCCAATTTTACCGTGCATCGACAGCCCTACCAGCATTTGCACTGTCACCACTGCGGCACCATCCACCGCATGCCTGAACACTGCCCGCAATGTCAGCATAGCGAACTGAAACCAATTGGTTTAGGCACCGCAAAAGTTGAAGAAAACCTACAAGCACTGTTCCCAAATTTTGACGTAATTCGGGTTGATCGTGATTCGACCAGTCGAGTCGGCAGCTGGCAAAAAATCTATAACAAGATTCAGAAAAGTGAACCCATCATTTTGCTCGGCACCCAAATGCTGGCCAAAGGACATCACTTTCCTTATGTGACTTTGGTGGCGATTTTAGACATCGACTCGGGCTTACTCAGTGTTGACTTTCGTGCCACAGAACGTACTGCACAGCTCATTATCCAAGTCGCTGGACGTGCTGGGCGTGGCGAGAAAAAAGGCGAAGTCTATTTACAGACTCTACGTCCAGATCATCCTTTGCTGAATACCCTGCTGGAATCTGGCTATCGTAGCTTTGCCAAGCAAACGTTGAAAGAGCGTAAAGCTGCATGGATGCCACCTTATCGCTATGCGGCTTTATTGCGCTGTGAATCCAAAGACCAAGAACTGAACCAAAGCTTTTTACAAGAGCATGCACAAGCACTGCGCCAAGCCTCCGAAAACAGTATTGATATTTGGGGGCCTATTCCTGCGCCGATGGAACGTAAAGCAGGCCGCTATCAAGCGCATATGGTATTACTGTCCAAAGATCGGGCGCGTATGCATTTTTACATTCGTCAGTGGTGGCAAAATGTCTGGCATAACAAACCGCATGGTATGAAATTGAGCCTTGATATTGATCCACAAGAGTTAAGTTAAGACTTGACGTGAATAAGGTTTAGACCTGAGTCGCGTTCTCCCTTAAACTTCCAACATAAAGAAAAAAATTTAGGACAGGGCAATGTCTCTACTGCTTCAAATCACCCTCTTTTTGGCTGCGGCACTGATGATCGTTCCGTTGGCAAAACGGCTGGGGATTGCCACGGTACTCGGCTATTTATTCACGGGTATCTTACTCGGCCCCAGTGTATTAAATGTCGTCCATGACCCTGAAGACATTCATAAACTCGCTGAATACGGCGTGATTTTCTTGATGTTCATTATTGGACTAGAACTTCGCCCGCAACGTTTATGGGAAATGCGTAAATCCATTTTTGTGATGGGCAGTTTACAAGTAACACTCTGTGGCGTGCTACTGGCGTGCATCGTCTTTTTTGCCCTGCAGCAACAGATTTCGGCCAGTGTTGTGATTGGTTTTGCCCTTGCCCTATCCTCCACCGCATTTGTGTTGCAACTGCTAAGCGAAAAACAGCAACTTAATACCACTTTTGGTCAGCAGTCCTTTTCCATTTTACTCTTTCAAGATATTGCCGCGATTCCGCTGATTGCGATTATCCCCCTGCTTGCGGGAACAAACTCAACCCATCATGGCGTGGCCTAC
Organism: Acinetobacter sp. Gutcm_16; assembly: GCF_028649355.1. Taxonomy (NCBI): domain Bacteria; kingdom Pseudomonadati; phylum Pseudomonadota; class Gammaproteobacteria; order Moraxellales; family Moraxellaceae; genus Acinetobacter; species Acinetobacter sp. Gutcm_16. The sequence goes on from NZ_JAQSUV010000021.1 coordinate 11,427, forward strand.
TTTGCAGCAATTGTGGCCACCTTTACAGGCTTGTTTTTATTTAGCCGCTATCTCATGCGCCCTTTTTTCCGCTTTGTGGCCAAAAGTGGCGCGCATGAACTGATTACTGCAGTCGGTTTGTTTATTGTCTTAGGCGTAGTCGCGCTGATGGATGTCTTAGGCATCAGTACCACCTTGGGCGCATTTTTAACTGGAGTGTTACTTGCTGACTCTGAATTCCGTCATGAACTGGAAGCCAGTATTGCACCATTTAAAGGTCTACTTCTCGGTCTATTTTTCATGACCGTCGGGATGAGCACGCAAGTTTCGCTCCTGTGGGAAAGCCCAAGTCTGATTATTGGCGGTGCGTTATTGCTGATGTTGGTCAAACTACTGGCCTTAACAGCCATCGCTCGCTACTTCGAGTTTTCATGGCGCAATAGTTTGATGCTGGCAACCTGTTTGGCACAAGGCGGTGAATTTGCTTTTGTGGTGCTCAATGTTGCCATGAGTGAACACGTGATTACGCAAGCCATTTTAGAGCCGATCAATTTGATCGTGACGTTGTCGATGATTCTGACGCCTATTCTATACTGGCTGATGAGTTCGTGGGTGGTGCCTCTATTCGAGAAAGAGGCTACACCTGTCTATGATGAGATTCCTGAACAGCATAACCCGATGATCATTGCTGGCTTTGGCCGTGTCGGCCAAATTGTGGCACGACTGGTTCACTTACAGCACCAAACCTTCACGGCGATTGACAGCAATATCGACAAGGTCGATTTCGTTCGTAACTATGGCGGCAAACTCTACTATGGTGATGCCACTCAACCCGATATCCTGCGTGCAGCCGGTATCGAACATGCCAAAGTGTTTGTATTAGCCATTGATGATATTGAAGACTCGATGAATGTGGCACGCCATATCCGACTCAATTATCCAGATTTAAACTTGCTGGTCCGTGCCCGTGACCGACATCATGTGCATTTGCTGCGTGACTTGGGGGTGGAGCATATTTGGCGTGAAACCTATTTATCGTCTTTAGGGATGGCTTATTTTGCCCTGCGTAATTTAGGCATAGCAGAACAAGATGCTTATAAGAGCATTGAGTTATTTCGCGATTATGATGAAAAACTGCTCGCACAGCAGCAAAGTATTTATAACGACGAACAGAAGGTCTACGAAACACATCGTAATGCTTTGGCCGAATTAGAACACTTATTTGAAAGTGATACGCAGCTCCGTCAGAGTCCTGTCGGCGTTGACCTACAACGCGAGTTACAACATGACCGAATAGATGTCACACGGGATGAAGTAAAATGACTTGTGTTTTACAATATCGTCACCATTAAGACAGGATATTGGAGAAATTTATGTCTGATTTGCGTCAACGCTTTTATATTGAAGATAGTCCTGTTCGTGGTGAAGTGGTTCATCTAGAAGAAACCCTACAAACCATCTTGGCGCAGCGTGATTATGCACCTGCAGTACAAGTGCTGTTAGGTGAAATGCTCAGTGCCACGGCATTACTTGCCAGTACTTTAAAAATTAAAGGCCGTATTAGTTTACAAATTCAGGCTTCAGGTAGTTTCAAATGGGCCATGGCTGAATGTAATCACCTTGGTGAAGTGCGTGCCTTGGCGGATTATGAAGCAGATCCACGCTTTAATGCTGCCGAAAGCAGCAGTACGGTATTGAGCACCCTCATTAGCCCTGTACTATTTATTAATATTGAGCCTGAATTTGGTGAGCGTTATCAAGGGATTGTGGCTTTAGACAAGCCAAATCTTGCAGGTTGTTTAATGCAGTACTATGACCTGTCTGCTCAAATTCCAACGCGTATCGTTTTGGCCAGTTCAGCCCAACGTGCTGGCGGTTTACTCATTCAGCTGTTACCACGTAACAGTGAAGAAGAACAAGAACGTGTCGATCAAGACTTATGGCCACGTCTAACCATGTTGACTGAAACGCTCAAAACCGAAGAGTTAACCGACTTAGAAGCGAGTGAAATTCTTTACCGTTTATACAACGAAGAAGAAGTACGCTTACCTGAAGTTGAAGTACTGAAATTTGGCTGTACCTGTTCGAAAGAACGTTGTGCTCAAGCGCTTGAACAAATTGGCGCCGAAGCCGTTCGTGAAACGCTAGAACATCAGAACCCAATTACCATGGACTGCCAGTTCTGTAACACGCAATACAGCTTTAGTGCAGAAGAAGCCTTGGGTTTATTTGGTGAACACTTAAGCTAAGCACATCATGTGCAATAAAAAAAAGAGCAGCTAAACTGCTCTTTTTTTATGCATTTGTTCTCATAAAAATAAGATAATTCAAATGATTCATCACTTTTATTCATAGATATTTCACTGGTCACACCGCATAAATTTCGTTATAAATAAACCCATAATTTTTATATGTCTTTATTTTTCTCTTCCATTTGGGGTTTTATCATCATGAAATTTTCTTGCAGTCTTTTCGTACTCAGCAGTTTATGCGCCTTCTCCAGTTTTGCAGCCACCGATCCCTTGGTCGGCAAATGGAAAACCATCGATGATAAAACAGGATACTCTCTCAGTGACGTCATGATTGAAAAAGACAAAAACAATAGCTATAAAGCAGTCATCGTAAGTACGCGTGAAATTCCAGGTGCGGTAAAAATAGAAAACTGTAGCAAGTGTGATGGGGTCAATAAAAATCAGCCCATCGTCGGCATGACAACGCTCAGCCATTTGCAGTTAGACAATGCCAATGATTCGACCTATAGCCATGGACAGCTCCTCGACCCTTTCACAGGACTACGTTATGACGCATATGCACGACTCAGCAATAATGGTAAGCACTTACGAATTCGAGGAACGTCGACCGAAAATGGCGGTGGGCGCAACATCACATGGGTCAAATATTAAGTATCCCTCATCCATCAAAGCCCCCTTTCATCGGGGGCTTTTTTATTGTCATGTTTTGAAACAATAAGGAACATATCTTTACTGTTGAAATCTGCTGAAAGGCTGAATAATGATTAAAACTTAATCAATTTATTTAATCTTATTTATGCCGAAGAACCATTATGAAATACTCGGTTTAACGCGAGATGCGACCGCCGAACAAATTAAAAAAGCCTATCGAAAATTGGCACGTAAGTATCATCCCGATGTCAGTAAGGAGCCTGATGCTGAGGCACGGATGCAAGAATTAAATGTCGCCTACGACACCTTAAGTAATGAAACAAAAAAAGCTGAATATGACTTTGAACTCGATCATCCGCAAGGCTCACAGCAATTCAACCCCAATACAGGCTTTGGCGGTTTTGAAGATGCATTTCGGAACGCCCAAGGCGGGCAACAGGCACATGATTTTTCAGGGTTTGAAGACTTATTTGGCCGTTTTGGTTCAGGTTTTGGAGGATCAAACTATCAATATCAACGCCAAAATAGCACTCGCCATAAAGGCGAAGACCAACATGCGCGTTTAGAGGTCGATCTTGAGGTTGGATTCCACGGTACCACCCAAACCATTACCTTACAGATTCCCACTTTAAATGCCTATGGTGAAGCGGAAATTCAGCGCAAAACGCTGGAAGTTAAAATTCCCAAAGGCATGAAAGAAGGGCAACAAATTCGCTTAAGTGGTCAAGGACAGTCAGGTATTCAAGGTGGTGAAAATGGCGACCTGTATATCGAAATTTATTACAAAGATACGGAGACCACACGCATTGAAGGAGTTGATGTCTATCACCAACTGAATATCAGTCCTTGGGAAGCTGCTTTGGGGCAAAGCATCACCGCCGCGCTACCCAATGGTCGGACATTACAAATTCAAATTCCGAAAAATGCCAAAACGGGGCAGCAACTCCGTTTAAAAGATCAGGGGATTCCAGCCAAAACGGCAGGACATTTATATTTAATTTTAAACATTGTTCAACCTCCTGCGCAGAGTGAGCAAGAACAGCAAGCCTACCAAGCCTTTGCTGAAGCCTTCCCTCACTTTAAGCCGCGTCAGTCTTAAGGAGAAAATTATGACGACTATTCAATATCGTGAAATTATTTTAGACGGATGTCGACACGCTGAAATTGTTGATGAACAACATAGCTTTGATTTAAAGCATTTTGCTGAAGCCTGCGGACAAAGTCCTGAATGGGTTTTACAGCTGTTGGAATATGACATTCTGCCTAACCGACCCGATAACCGCATTCACCAATTTTTTGGTGATGATGTCTCACGTGCACGGCGAGCCTATCGCTTACAACGTGACTTTGATGCCAGCTTTACTGCAGTCGCAATGATGCTGGATTTGATTGAGGAAGTTCAAAAACTTCGTCGTGAAGTAAAACATTTACATCTCACTGACCCAGTTCAAACGACTCAACACTAGTTCTATAAAGAAAGATTGGCGCGTGCCTTTCTTTCTTTTTTTTATTTTTGAATAAGAGGATTAGACGGCAACCATGAAACTCAAAGTTTGTAATAAAAAGACTAAGCTCATGTTTCCTGAATACCGAGACATGATTCAACAGCTTAGAGAAGACAATCCGCATTTTTCTAAAATGTTTGACGACCATGAAGCTCTCGATCAGGAAATTTGTTTACTCGAACAAGACCCTGTCAGGATTCATCGTGGAGAGATTGAGCCCCTCAAACGCAAAAAGCTGTTCATTAAAGATCAGCTTTACCGGATTTTAAAAGGAGCCCAGTTAAAAACCTCTTAAATTAAATCTCCCTGCGACGCCCACATATCCGAATAATAAATTGAACAAGGATAGCGTCAGCATGTAAAGAAACACCTTAAAGCCCATTTGCTTTAATGGTCTATGTGGAAAATCACCGAATTATTTTAATTTGGTGATTTTCTCTAAATCTTTGATGGTGCCCTTCACGGTTTGCTTGATCGGCTCATAATCGATGAACCAAAATAAATTCATATGTTGATCCGCATGCTGCTGTGCCAACATATCAATGACACTTTTTTCGCCACGCCCGACCAAATGACGTCGATAAAAATAATACAGTAAGATCAATGTCGTCATTAACATGATGCCCAACATGATCCAAAACCCTGTTGGAGACTTCAGCCCCGGAATAAACTCGAAGTTCATACCATACACCCCTGTCAACAAGGTTAGCGGCGCAAAAATCGCGGTAATAATGGCTAAAATCCGCATGTTTTCATTGGTTTGATTGGCAATGGCTGAAAAATGTAGATCGATAGCTGCTTGCACTGCATTTCTCAAGCGAATGGTATGCTTTTGAATACGTTCAATATGACTGGTTAAATCATCGACACGTACTAGCATGATGTCTTGTTTTTCGCTACGCTTTTTCCCTTTCAAGTGCGAATAGTTATCGACAATTTCATCGCGTAATTCCTGCAAAGTTTCGATTTGTTCTTCGCACAAATTTTCCACTTGTTGGAAAGCCATATTCTCTTGTAACAGTTGATGCCACTTGGTAAAACGACGATGCCCTTGTAAAAGCTCTTGCTGCCAAAACTCTACTCGACGTGTCAACGGCACACGTAAATCAAGATAACCATCTACCATATTATTAAGCAGTCTCAAGGTCAAATCTAAAGGCGTTGCGGGTAGTTTTCGGGGTTTATTATGTTCTTCAATCGGACGGCTCAACACCGTTTCCATACGCTGAATATAGCTTTCAACTTCTTTATTGCCCTGCTCTCTAACCGTAATCAAAACTTGCGGCGTAAGCATAAAGCTAATCGGGGTCGTCGCCAGACCAAAAACCCGTTCATGTTTTTCAGCCGCTTGCGTATCAAGCTTGATTTGATCATCAGGTGTGATCAGCTTACGAAAGATCAGCAAGTCATAATCTTCCAAAGTGTCAAAGGCACAAGGGTGTTCTAAATTGAGAATATCGCGCAGATGATATTCATTCATCCACAGTCCCGTTGCCGCATAAATGTCCTGCTGCCAATGTTCTGCCCGATTGACCACATCGTCACGGCTACACTCCACCCAAATAAACTCAGCTTCCTGCTCTGCAATTGGCTGTTTCTGCACATAGGTATGCTGTGCGGTGGGATGTTGATAGAAATAATAGCTTTGCATATCTCATTTATTATTGTCTGTCTTAGCCAGCATGATGCCATAAAAAAAGCCCTGAGCAAGCCAAAGTTTACATTGGCCAAGCTCAGGGCTTTTTAAGACAACTCAATTCACATGGCAAACACCATGTGAATTGACAAGAGATTAAACTTGTTCGATGTCTTTCATCGTCAATTTGATACGACCACGGTTGTCTACATCCGCAACTTGCACCTTAATTTCTTGACCTTCTTTCAACACATCTGCCACGTTTGCAATACGCTCGTTTGAGATTTGTGAAATGTGAAGTAAGCCATCAGTACCTGGAAGGATGTTGACAAACGCACCGAATTCAACGATACGAATGACTTTACCAACGTAAATTGTACCTGGTTCAATTTCAGCAGTCAGTGCTTGAATTTTTGCAACCGCAGCAGCAGCAGCAGCTTTGGTTTCACCAAATACACGAACAGTACCGTTGTCTTCAATATCAATTGCAGCTTTGGTTTCTTCAGTAATGGCACGGATGGTCGCACCACCTTTACCAATCACGTCACGGATCTTGTCTGGGTTGATGTTGATCACTTGGAATGTCGGGGCATGCATTGAAATTTCAGGACGAGCGCGTGAAATCACTTGGTTCATTTCATTCAAGATATGCATACGACCCGCATACGCTTGGTTCAATGCCGCTTCCATGATCTCTTCAGTGATACCTTCAATCTTGATATCCATTTGAAGTGCAGTAATACCGTTCGCAGAACCGGCTACTTTAAAGTCCATGTCACCTAAGTGATCTTCGTCACCTAAGATGTCAGAAAGAACTGCGAAACGCTCGCCTTCTTTCACTAGACCCATTGCAATACCTGCAACTGGCGCTTTCAATGGAACACCTGCATCCATAAGTGATAATGAAGCACCACATACAGAAGCCATTGAAGATGAACCATTTGATTCAGTAATATCCGATACGATACGAATCACGTACGGGAAGCGATCAGCCGCAGGAAGAACAGCTTGAACACCACGACGCGCCAAACGACCGTGACCAATTTCACGACGCTTAGGACCAGATTCACGACCTGTTTCACCTACAGAGTATGCAGGGAAGTTGTAGTGCAACATGAAGTTGTCAGTTTTAGTACCAGCTAGGGTATCAACCATCAACGCATCACGGGTATTACCTAAAGTGGTAGTTACCAACGCCTGAGTTTCACCACGTGTGAATAATGCAGAACCGTGTGCACGGTCTAATACACCCACTTGAACATCAATGGCACGCACTGTTTTGGTGTCACGACCATCAATACGTGGTTTACCAGACAAAATGTTGTCACGTACCGTACGGTATTTAAGGTCTTCGAATAATTCGTCAACTTCAGCAGCAATGCCAGTTTCATCTTCTTCAGGAACAAACTGAGCAACAGCTTCAGCGTGAAGCGCATCTAATGCTGCATAACGCTCTTGCTTAACAGCAAGTGTGTATGCTTCAGAGATTTTCGCTTCGAATGCTTCTTTCAATTTACCAAGAAGTTCTTCGTTTTTAACTGGCGCAACCCAAGTAGATTCAACTGCGCCCGCAGCTGCAGCAAATTCTTTAATCGCTTGAATTGCGATTTGCATTTCGTCATGACCGAAAAGTACAGCGCCTAACATTTGGTCTTCAGAAAGCTCTTTCGCTTCAGATTCAACCATCAATACAGCAGCTTCAGTACCTGCAACCACAAGGTCAAGATCAGATTCCTTAAGCTGTTCTAAAGTTGGGTTAAGGATGTATTCGCCGTTGATTAAACCAACACGTGCGCCTGCGATTGGGCCTGCAAATGGAACACCAGCAATAGACATCGCAGCTGAAGCGCCCAACATTGCAGCGATATCGCCTTCCATGGTTTTGTCAGAAGAAATAACAGTCGCTGTTACTTGGATTTCGTTGTAGAAACCTTCTGGGAACAATGGACGGATTGGGCGGTCAATAAGACGTGAAATTAAAGTTTCAGCTTCAGACTGACGACCTTCACGCTTACCGTAACCACCTGGGATACGGCCTGCAGCATATTGTTTTTCTTGGTAGTTAACAGTCAACGGGAAGAAGTCTTGGCCTGCTTTTGCTTTTGGTTGAGCAACGATTGCAACAAGAACCTGTACACCACCCATGGTGATCACAACAGTGTTCGCTTGACGAGCAACACGACCCGTTTCTAAAACAACCGTGTGTTGACCATATTGGAATTCTTTACGAATAATATTAAACATAGACATGTATTTTTCTTTCCTGATTTTTATTCTAGTGGAGACCCCTAAGGTTTGGCATTCACATCGCCATTTCAGGCAACTGTATAAATGACAAAGCTTAGAAGCCGACCTCACCAGAGACTAAAAATATGATTTTAAGACACAAAGAAGGAGCGAAACATTCGCCCCTTCCCCATTACCTCACAGAAGCAAGGTAGACTTTCTTTTTCAGTAATAAAGCATTCAAAATGCGATAGTCCGAAAATAAAAGTTTAATCGAATTAACGACGTAAACCTAAAGCAGCAATCAAGTCGCTGTAACGAGTAGCGTCTTTACCTTTAAGGTAATCAAGAAGCTTACGACGTTGGTTAACCATACGGATAAGACCGCGACGGCTATGGTGGTCGTGTTTGTGCTCTTTGAAGTGACCTTGTAAATCATTGATTTGAGCAGTTAAAAGAGCTACTTGAACTTCTGGTGAACCAGTGTCGTTTTCAGCGCGAGCAAATTTAGCAATGATCTCTGCGCGATCTGCGTTTGTTAAAGCCATTCGATTTCTCCGAGATGCTTATAAGTTACATTTGATACAAATCAAATTGATTCTTCAAAACCAAGTTGACTGCCGTGCATCACTACAGCAAGGCATTATTTTAAGGGATCTAGCGCTATATTGCAAAAATGTTTTATGTTCACAGTCAATTCAGCAACTGACGGCTTTGCACAAATCATGCACAATCATGACAATTCTGATTTTCAGTATCAGACTCAGACCCAATAAAAACGAAAAATAGAGAGAAATTTGTGAAAATTTTATCTGCCAATACCTGTTATATCCCGCATGACCTCAACCACGTGATTCGTTCTAAAGATGAGGTCTCCGCTACCTTGGGTGGCATGAATGACGCACAAATTCAAAGCATTTGGGCCAGTGTAGAGTCTCTATATAAAACAGGAAACTACCCTTTCATCAGCCTCTGCTTACGTCGTCGGGGACAAATATTGTTAAATCGCAGCATTGGTTATGCGCAAGGCAACTCAGCCGATGGTTTAGCGGCAGATGCGAAAATTGGCACACCCGATACCCCAGTTTGCTTATTTTCCGCCTCTAAAATCATTACAGCCATGCTGATTCATATGTTGGATGAACGCGGTGATCTGAATTTACTCGATCCAATTAGCCACTATATTCCCGAATATGGCGTAAACGGTAAACGTCGTGCCACCATTTTCCATTTGCTCGCTCATCGTGGTGGCATTCCGCGCATTGACAGTAAAGTCACGCCTGAACTGTTGTTTAATCAAGATCAAATTTTAGAACGTCTTTATGCGGCACAACCCGTTTCAGCTTCGGGAACACATCTGGCGTATCATGCCGTGACGTCAGGTTATATTTTAGGGGAAATTATCAAGCGGGTAACAGGTCAAACAGCCCGCGAATTTCTTGCTGAAAATATCGAAAAACCCATGGGCTTAGATTATTTTAACTATGGCCTAAAACCTGAGTATCGGGCGGATGTCGCTTTAAACTATGCCACAGGTCTACATCCACGTTTAGGCACAGACCATTATCTCAATCGGGTACTGGGTGGTGGTTTACAGTTGGCGGTCGATGTGACCAATGATGCACGGTTTATGGACACGATTTGCCCAGCGGGCAACATTTATACCAGTGCCGAACAAGCTGGACGTTTCTTTGAAATGCTCTTGAGTGGTGGCGAATACCAAGGCAAGCAAATCATGAGTGCCCAAACGGTATTTCGCTCGACCTTGGCCACGTCAGGAGTCAGTTTAGATCGGACATTATTAGTTCCGATGCGTTATGCCTTAGGCCCAATGTTAGGTAGCAATCCTATTGGGTTATTTGGACCCATGACTGGGCAAGCCTTTGGACATCTCGGGTTTTCCAATATTCTCTGCTGGGCCGATCCAGAACGTGATATTAGCGTATCGCTATTAACCACAGGAAAATCTGTCGTCGGGACCCACTTACCTGCTTTAGCGAAAACGCTTTATCAAATATCAAAGCATTGTCCCAAAATCTTAAAGCACCAACGTCGCTCATTATTTGCAACCGATCGAAGCGAAACAGACTTAGTCTGAGCATAAAAAAAAGCCCAAGTAAACTTGGGCTTTTTTGCGCTGTAGTGTTCTTTTATTTTTGTTCTTGTTGTTTTGGTTATCATTATAATAATGCGCTTTTCCGCGTCTTGTATTAAACATTCCATGTTTAATCATTTACATCCTTATGTGACAGATTTTGCCACATCACACAGAAGAAAAAAGTCGCATTTCACTCATCTTCATGTAAGCGATTTCTTACATAAACTCCTCATTTTCTCCATTATTCAACCTAAACCTCTCTAAAAAATGCAATATTAAAAATTTAATTATTAAAAAATAACCACTTAAAGACATGAGAACTAAATTTAAAAAAGCATAAGCCGTGCAATACTGAGACAGTATCTCTTCGATATTCAATCTATAACTGTATTTTATGCTTCGAGGAATGAATGGCTATTTTTTGTCACATTTTGCCAATTTATCAGATATAAAAAAGCCTTGTAGTCTCTCCCAAAACTACAAGGCTTAGCGGCTGTAAGTTTCCTCTTTCACCTACTTCACTGTAAGTTCGCTGTCTACTGACGTTATTATTATCTTTTTGCGATTATACTCAACATTCCGTGTTGAGCTCTTTATGTGAAGCCATCTTCTCAAAATCCTCAGCAAAGCTCTATGCGCAAATCTCCTGAATCCCTGTAAGCCATTTCGTACAAAGCTCCTGTTTGTTTATTAAATCTTCACAATTGAATTTGTTGATTAATTTTTCTTGATAGACCACTTTCTCGGGTGGTTCGAGTCACCATAGCATGTACGAATGCATCGGCATCGACCAGTAAACTGACCACTTTTTTCGCCCGCGTAATTGCGGTATAAATCAACTCTTTACTGAGTAATTTTTCAGCCTGCCGATCTAACACCACCGCGGTATGGGTGAACTCAGAGCCTTGCGATTTGTGAATGGTCAGCGCAAAAGCCGTTTCAATATTTTTGGGTAATCGTGTTGCAGCTACCCATTTATCCAAGCTGGGGAAATACACCTCAAATTGCAACTTGCCTTGTTGAACGCGCTGTAAACACAGTCCAATATCGCCATTCGACACCCCTAACTGATAGTCGTTATAGGTCATCATCACAGGACGGCCCAAGTACCACTCACCCTGCTTGATTTGTTTTGACTGTTCTAGTAGGCGCTGCTCGATTTGCAGATTGAGCTGTTTTAAGCCGAAATGACCGTGACGTATGGCGGCTAAAATACGGTAATCATCAAAATGTTGAATCACTTTGGGTACGAGAGACTCATTAGGATTTTGCTGATATTGCTTTAAAGCCTCGACATAGCCCTGAAAGCCAAGCATTAACAGATCATAATAATGCTGTAACTGCTCTACAGATAAAGCCTGCTCGGGCAACAATTCGAGCTGTAGACAATCGACCTTGACCTGATCCAACTCAACCGCCTTCAACGTCATGGCATGTACCACTTGCTGTTGAAAAGTGTGCAATACTCTCTGTTTTTCAGCAGGATGCGTCATTAAGTCAAAACAAGATTGCTGCTGAATAAATTGTGCCAACTTTCCAATCCGTGCATCTGATTTGAAACGACGGCTATTGACCAAATTGACTCTATTTTCAGCCAAAGCTGGAACCTGTTGTAGATCGGCGAGTACAGAGCCGACATCGACCGAAGCCAACTGATCGGCATCTCCCAATAAAATCAAACGAGCTTGATTCGGCATGGCAGCAAAGAGCATCTGTGCCAAATTTAAATCCAGCATGGATGCTTCATCAACGACAATCACATCATAAGGTAAAGGTTGTCTGCTATGAAAACGCGGTTGCTGCGTATTCCCAAGCCCCAAAAGGCGATGTAGCGTCACAGGGTTTAAGTTTTTCAAATCTGGGGTAACTAAGTCTTGTAACTTTTCATCCTGAAAAGAGTTCTGAAGGGCTTCTTTCATCCGCTGCGCCGCCTTACCTGTCGGTGCAGCCATCGCAATACGAATATCAGGCAGACTTTGTTTGAGCACTGCAATAATACGCGCCAAGGTATACGTTTTCCCTGTGCCCGGACCACCTGTAATGATCGCGAGCGCCTGCTCGGCTACCATAGCCAAAGCCTGTTTTTGGTGTGGATCTTCTAGTAAATGAGCATAAGCTGAAATATCCACTTGCGTTAAATTTTGCAATTTTAACCGTGCTACTTGCTCGGCCAAAGACTGCTCTAAAGCCCAATAACGATACAGATATAATTGCTGCTGATCGTAAACAAACGGCGCTTTTTGTTGCTGTGCCTGCTGTTCATCCATCACCAAATCATCTAAGACTGTGAGGGCTTCAGCTGCAACCGAGATACAACTCTCACCGCGTAGCATGGCTTCAAGAACCTGTTGAATCATTTCACTACGTGCTTCAGTGACCCCTGTTTTACTCAGTGGCGACTGCTGAATAAACTGACTCCAACGCGTTAACCATGTGTCTACCACGACAGCCTGATCAATACTGGCTTTATGAACATTTTCCACACGGTTATCCTCAAAGTTATCCACAACTTAATTCTTTGTTTATGATTGACTAATTTCACTTAATTCAGAATTTTTGCCTACATGATTTTCAGTAGAAGTATCCTCAGCAAAATGACCCAAGATGGCATCTAATCTTAAAATAAACTCGGGGCTAGCACGCCAACTTAAAACCCCTTGATCGGGCTGCCCATTCATCCCTCTCAAATAAAGATAACTCGCCTGTCCCAGATGTTCTTCAATGTCATAGTCCAGCAAATTCACTTTTAAATAGCGATGCAAAGCCACCAAATATAAGCCCGCCTGCAACCAATAACTGGCATGTGACATATTTAATTGGATTGCGTCATGATTGTAGCTCTGCTGATCCGCCCCTAAGAAGTTACTTTTATAATCGGCAATGTGATAACGCTGACCATCAAAATAAACCAAGTCTATCGAACCAGTTAGATATCGAGCAGAATTGGCTTCATTTAAGTCGAGCAGATCAATGCCGTATTCTTGAAACAATGCTTGTATGCGTTTAATCGCCAGTACATGATCGGACAATGACAAATAAAAAGGAAACTCAGCCAAGTGTTCATCGGCTTTGAGTTGCTTCAACTGAAAGCCTGCATGTAAAGGTGTTTCTAGTACATCTGCTAACCACGCTTGCATCCACTGCACCAATTGAGTTTCATCACCCTGTCCAAACTCGTTTTGATATTTGCCCAATAACTCTTGCCACAGTAAGGGACTATCATTTTTAAAACGCCGATGAATTTCCAGTCCCCAGTCACCCGAGTCCTGAAAGTCAATATGCTCGAAAATTTCGTGCAGGAAGGTTCCCGCAGTCGTCCCCATTGGAAACTGCCGTTTAATCCAAGCCAAAGGCTGACTCAGTTCCACATCCTCAAGTACGGGATGATTGATCTCGTCATCCGCACTGCCCACTTTCTCGCTCAAAACCGCTAAGGCATCCATTGCCTCTTTGCGACTCAAATGCTGTGCCAACGCGCTAAAACTGGTTTTGGAACGTGGATAAAAACGCTGTTCAGGAAAAGCCAAAGCTTGTAACTGAATGATCTCTTGATGATCGTCTGGTTGTAAACGAATCGGCTTTTCGGCCAATAATGCTTCATCACCACTGGCAGGATGCTCAAACAGATTACCGGCTTGACCACGCCAAAACGCCAATGCCGTATTTGATTTATATTCCTGATCTTGCAGCAAGGCATACACGCGGTGGCTGGCACGGGTCAGTGCGACGTACCATAAGCGATGCTGTTCCGCTTCGGCTCGCTCATTGTGTTGATCAATCGCGGCTGGGTCTAACAGGTTGGCATCATTTACTGCCACGATGCGCTGTAACTCGCTCTGCCCTGTCGTCGGATTGATCTGTTCCAGTGTTGAAAAGTTTAAGGTTTTATTCATTTCCTTAAAGTCTTTGTCGGCACCCAGCAAGAACACAATTTTAAACTCTAGACCTTTGGACTGATGAATAGTCATCAGCTGTACGCCTGTGGCATTGGAGAGTTTGCGTTCCAACTCCCACTCACGTTCCGCAGGCAAATGTAACTGTTTGAGATACCAATGATACAGTTTCTGCGCGCCTTGGAACTGCTCACTATGTTGGCTCAACAACTCAGTCAAATGTCGAAGATTAACCACAGTCCGTTCGTTGTCTCGGCTTTGGTAAGCCACCAAGTTTTTCCACACTTTAAAAAGGTTTAAAGCGTACTGCCATGCACTTAAAAAGCCTTTATTGATCCACATGTCGCGGATGTCATCAAAATCCGCCATAAACTGGCTCAGACCGTTGGCTTGCTTTTCCACTTCTAGTAACTGTTTTAAATCAATCGCCAACAGCCGGCTCAAAAGCGCACGGCGAACTTTGGCTTCATCAAAAGGATGCATCATTGCGGTCAATAACGCACCGACATCTTTCGCGACCTGACTTTCAAACACACTGCGTTTAGACGGACGATTGACCAAAATTCCCAAACGCTCTAGTTCAAACTGAACTTTGTCCAAGCCATCATGGTTTTTCGACAACACTGCGATATCATTTTCCCCCATAAACCGTGGCGGATCATCTGCCACATACAGTTGCTGTTGAATGCCTTGGTTGATTAAATCACGAATTTTCCATGCTACTTGTTGAGCTTCATTTTTTTTGTCTTCAAGTAATAGCCAGCGCAGCGGTACATGGTTTTCACCCTGTGCATCGACCAAAGCGGGATGTGGTCGAGTCCCTGCTTCTACAGGCTGGTAATAGACCTGCTCACCAAAGTCCTGTTGGCGTTGAAATAAAGCATCCACCACCTGTACCAGTTTTTGTACAGAACGATGATTATATTTCAAACTATACTGCCGACCTTGCTTTGCCAAAACATCTAAACGTGCCTTGTTATAGGTCAGCATGTCACCACCACGAAAGCCATAAATAGCTTGTTTTGGGTCACCGACCATAATCATACAACCTTGATGATAGCGCTGTGCATCACGCCAAATTCGCGCCAACATATCATCTTGGTCTTGGTTGGTGTCTTGAAACTCATCCACTAAAATGAGTGGATAGCGTGCTTGTACAAACTGGGCAAAGCGCCGGCCTTGTTCGCCCTGTAAGGCTTCTGACAAGGTACGGATTTGCTGGGCAAAAGTCGTTTCACTCTTTTGCTGCAAGACTTGTGGTAATCGCTTTTTCACCTCAGAACTTAAGTGATATTTTAAATACGCATCCAGCACATCCAAATTGAGCTCTAGCTCTGCCAATGCGTCTAAGAAAATGCGGACCTGTCGCCACACAGGATGCTGCTCAAACTGTTCCAACACATCTACAGCACATTTGTTTAAGACTTTTTTCGTTGCAAGGTCAGTCAGGTGCTTTAAGGTTTTTTCAAAATGTGGCGCAAATAAGGCATAAGCCCGCTGCTCTTTCAGTGCAGTCAAAAAAGCCGGTAAATCCTGACATAGAATGCGTTGCATCAAAGCATCGGTACGCCATTTTTTCCCCAGCACTGCATGGTATTGCCCTTCAGGGGCATAATAGTCTTTCAAGCGTTCAATCTGCGCCACATCCAGCGCGGTAAATTGATCAATGGCCTGCTCAAATTGCGTCAAATCAAGCACAGGTTTTTCCACCTGTTGAAACTGTGCCGATGCAAAGTTCAAACTATTTTCAACAATCGGCACATAAGCCTGTTCAGTTTTTAATTTTTGTTTTAATAGTAAATAATTCACTACAGGCTGCGGCTGTGCCTGAATCCACTCGCGTAATACGTCATGAATAAGCTGTTGAGTATAACTCTGCGCATCATCGGTGATATCTGCACGCTCAATCTTGCCACTTTCAAAAGAAAACTCACGCAATAACTTTTGACTAAAACTGTCCAATGTCCCGACGAACAGCTCATCTAACTGATCAATCACCAACTTCAAACGCTCTTGGGCAAAACCGACCCGCTGTGCATAGTCTATGAGTACCTTGGTAAACAGCGGATCTTGTTCAACAGCTATTTTGACCTGTATTTCTCGCTCGGTCAGACTCTGACAACCTTCAAAATAACGTAAGGTTTCAATCAAGCGTGCCCGAACGCGACTTTTCAGCTCCGCAGCGGCAGCACGGGTGAAGGTGGTTGCAATGACCTGATTCGGCAAATAGGCCCCAAGAAAAATACGTACCATCAAACTGGATAAAGTAAAAGTCTTGCCTGTGCCTGCTGAAGCTTCAATCCAATGCAAGCCCTGAAAGCTCATATCGGCAATAGGTTGATAAGACATGTTCGATGTGGTGGCCTGAGACTGTGCTTTCATGACTTAGTCCTCAAAGCTTTGCTGATGCAAAAAAATCGGATGATATAGTTCATAAGAAAACTGCTCGCAGGCATGGGCAAGTAATGCTTTGGCATCCTGCTCTTGTAAAATAAACTGCCAGTCGCGGTGTGCTTTATTGGCTTCGTTTTCAGTCATTGAAAAACCACTAAAGCGACCATCTTCTTCCCACACTTTATAAATGGCGTCCATGTCTGCAATCACCATCTGCTCCTGATCATTCAGTTGCCATTCATGGGTTTTATCTTTTTCTGCAATTTTTAACAACAGAGCGGCAGGTAATACCAAAGGCTGCGTTTGTGCATACTCCCATGCTTTAAACCAAGCATTGAGCCATTCACGCGCCTGATTTGAACTCACACCCGTACATAAAATGCTGCGGTCACTAAACACCACAATGCGTTGGTATTGCTGACCGCCATCGCCTAAGTTCACATAGGCCAGCCACAGTAAATACTCTAACCAGACTTTAGCACGCCGCTTAGCCCGCGCACTGGAAGCCTCTAAACTGAGCCATTTTTCAGCACTGTGTTTGGCGAGAGTGACATTGATTTGTAAATGCTCATTCACCTTCCAGACTTGTTGAGTCGTTGCGGTTACTTCGGGTGCATAGTGCTGTAACCGTGTCAGCAAGCGCTGCTGCTCAAGCACGCTCATTTGCCAGACCCCATCTTGAACTTTACCAATCGGCAGTTGATCCATCAGAAGATTGGCATCTGCCGCTGCCTCATGTTGTTGTAAAAAATGACGGATGGCATAACGTCCTAAACCATCGAGCAGTAAAGGTTCTTGCGTTGCAGGAATCTCTTCTGGTTTTAAGTTTTCCACGCCTAAAGTCTTGAGATACAGCCTTGCAGGGAAAGTGATGTCTTGAATCCACTGCTGACTGTCGAGCACTTGAATGTCTTGCTCTAATTTTGGATAAGGCGTGTTGACCCAACTACTCCGTTGTCCTGATGCATGTTGCAATTGTTTCGCGACCTGAAACCATTGATCTTGAAAACGAATACTGTGCTCAGATTCAAAACCACGCGGATCAAAAGGCAATAAAGGATGAACATGATACAGCGATGCCAACTGTTCAGGGACAGTCACACCATGCTGATCAACCGTTGCATTGGCACTCTTGGTCTGTGTGTCAGGCTGAACAATAAAGGCCATATGCTGAATCAGTTCTTGCAACACTGTAGACGGGTCACGGACTTCACCATCGTTGATATCAAAGCCATTATAAAATAACCATAAGTTCTCTTGTGCCAACAACAAGGCATCTAGAAAAGCCCCTTGATCATCTTCCAAACGGGAACGATCCCCCAGTTGTGGTTTCAGTAAATCCATCAGGTCAAAAGGCAAATGTGCACTGCGGTTGGGAAACTTGCCACTGTCCAAGCCCAACATCACGATCAACTTATATGGCACAGGTCGAATCTGGCCAATTTGACTAAACGTGATCTGCCCCGTGGGTTCTGCATAGTCCAGTTGCGCTTCTAAGGTCTTTTGGATTTCTTCTAATACATAAGGCAAAGGTAGACTTAAACTGCGCAGTGCATGATGATCGTGTTCGTCATAAAAACTCGCCAAGGTCAGCATCCGTTCTTGTTTTTTGACTAGCTTATACACGACCGCCAAAGACTCAACACCAGCGGCTTCAAACTCACGAATATCCTCCATTAAACGATTCAGCCAGGCTTCCGCAGTCGTCCGCTGTCCTGTTTCATGCGCGATCATCCACTCAGCGCGATGTTTAAAATCCTGATAAATTTCAATCAAAACCCCAATCAGCTCAAAATCACTCGACTGCACTTGAGCATAGCTGAGGGTCTCATGAAACAGCACATGCTCAGGTATAGCGACGCCTAAAGCCAAACGATCTAAAGCAAACCTCAAACTATAACGATAGTCTTCATCCCCTTCGGCCAAATGACGTTTTAAATGCTCGGCATCCAAGCCGCGCTTAAAGCCTGCATTGATCAACAGCTCCGTCATGCGCTCGATCATATTCATGTCTAAGCCATAACGTTGCTGCGTTGCATTTAAACTGAGCCAATCGGCAAAGTCCTCAATACTGAAACGGCCCCGCACCAAGACCATTCGTCCCAACACAGCACGCCATGCATTTAAGGCATCGAGTTGAGTCACGCCGGCCAGCTTAATCGGCAAATAAATACTGTCTTTACTCAGTTGGTGACCCTTTTGCAAAGCCTCACGCTCATGGGGAGGAGGCGCAAAAACACTGCGAATAAAAGGTTCTAGCTCAGTCAAACTGGGCGTCAACACCAAAATATCGCTTGGACGTCGCGGTGCATCAGCCGTGCCCTGAGCCAACCAATGCGTCAGTTGATCTTTGAGGACTTCAAGCTGTCTGAGGCTGGAGTGACAGACATGAATCTGTATCGAATCATCTTGTTCAGCCAAAGCATACTGATGCTGTTCAGGTTCTACCAAATACAGTACATCAGACTGAATTTTACCGAGTAGAGTTTCTGGATATTCATCGACAAAGATATCGGCCCACACCCCGTCTTCACCTGAAGAAAGGCTGGAAAGTAAAGAGAAATGGTCGCGTGCTTGTTTACCAAATCGGGTCAGTAAAGGATGGCGAGACTCTCGGGTTTCTGCATTAAAATTGAGGGTAAACTCATCAAAAAACTGCTGAATCTCTGCATCATTGGCATTTGGGTTTTTTTCAATAAAACGCTGCTTCACCCGTGCGTCATAACGCGCTTTCCAGTTGGGATCGACACTGTCTGCCCAGTATTCTTGTGAAGGGTTATAGTGAAAAATAAAGATATCGAGGTATTGCCCCAATCGATGCAAAAACTCCAATTGTTTTGGCGGTAAATCTAAGACAGTAAACACCACCAACTGTGCAGGCAATTTTTTCAGTGCAGCATCTCGGGTCTCTGCTTGATCGAGTAAGTCCCAAAATGCAGTATCAATACGCTGAATTTGTTCAAAGTCAGCATGAAATACCACTTGCCAGAGCCAACGCTGCCACGCTTCCAGCTCATGCGCTTGATTGAGCTGAAAAGCACTGAGTTCTTGCTGAGTTTTAAAAAACATCTGCTCCAAATCGAGCGGCTGGTTTTTGCCCCACGCTTGTAACCAATTGGTCTGGCAACGGCAACTTTGCGGTGGACAGCCTTTGGTGCAATGCCCTCGATAATCCATATAAAAACTAAACAGCCGTGAAACCTGCTCCGCGACCCAATACAGCATGCTTTGCTTTTTGAGCTGTTTATCAATACCCTGTTGCAAACGGTCAGCACTAGCATAGATCCGCTGAATAATCGGATACAACGGATGAGCAACCTCTAAAGGATTCAGCTCAGCTTGTATAAATTCTTTTAAGGCTTGAAAGACACGCCATTTAATAATCAGTCGCGGAATATTGGCTTTACGGACTTCGTCTTTTTGATCGACCAAAACCCACTGATAAGCCGACCATTGAAAACCACGAATACGATGATGAAACTGCGTGTTGGCACTGATGCCCTGCTGCTCAGCCAACTTTTGTGTTAGCCAGGCCTCAACCGCAGGCGAAGGTACAATAAAATGCTGGGCTTGCAACACTTGAAAGGCATTTCTGGCTGGTTTAAAGACGGTTTTTTGCATGGCCTGCAACAGAACATCAATACGCTGACTTTGTATTACGTGTATCGCCATGTTTCCCCTCAAATGACCGTCTTATGAAAAATCTACAAAAGCACACAGATTATTGACTATACTTCTGGTTCTGTCTATGTCACTTTGATGACATATTTCTATTTAAAATTTGCTTTAAAATACGTACTTTAAGCAAAACTAGAATCAATGTGAATCAGGATATTTTAGGGTTTAGAAGATGAAATTAGAGCACATTCCAGAAAAAATTGATCCCTCTTTAAATTTAGAACAAATCCGCGAAGAATGTTTGGACTTAGTTAAAAAGCGCGCCTATTTTTCCGCAGGTGCTGCGGTTATTCCAGTCCCCTTCCTCGATGTGGTGATTGATGTGGGCATATTGTCGCAGTTGATTCCCGAAATTAACGCCCGCTTTGGTTTAACCCCTGAACAAGTCAGTGTCTACGACCCAGAAACCAAGCAAATACATTGGTCAGAACTACGTAAACGTGGTGTGGAGTTCTCTGGACTGGTGGTGGCACGTACAGCCGTGAAGAAATCCCTCAACAACATGGCAGCCAAATACATCACCAAACAAGTCACCAAATTCATTCCTCTTGGCGGACAAATGATTGCGGCCAGCTTGGGTTATGTCGTGATGAAAAAAATTGCGGAAACCCATGTGGAAGAGTCGTATAAGCTCGCCAAAGGCATTCAACTGAAACAAGCCGCTGAACAAGGTGTTCCTGTTGCAGCGCCAGTGACCCAAATTCCCTTAAGTTAAAGAACTAAATCCACCTCTATAAAAAACGGTCAAATGACCGTTTTTAAGCTTTTTAATCTGTGTCGCGATCCGCTTTGAGCTGTTTTAAAATTGCCCTTAAGACTTCAATGCGGGCCTGCTGTTTATCATTGGTGGAAATAATATACCAAGGAGCATAACCTGTATCAGTATGTGCAAACATATCCGCGGCTGCCTTTAAATAGTCATCCCATTTGTCGCGATTGCGCCAATCTTCTTCGGTAATTTTAAAGCGTTTATGCGGAGTACTTTCGCGGGCTTTAAAGCGCGCTGCTTGTTCATCTTTATCAATCGCCAGCCAAAACTTAATCATCACGGTTTGGCTGTTACTGAGGTTTTTTTCAAAACGATTGATTTCCGCATAAGCGCGTTGCCACTCCACCTCGGTTGCGAAGCCTTCTATCCTCTCTACCAAAACGCGTCCATACCATGTCCGATCAAAAATAGTGATGTCATCCGACTGCAATTTGCTCCAAAAACGCCACAGATAAGGACGGCGTAACTCATATTTTTCAGGTGCGGCAATGGTATGAATTTCATATTCTCGTGGGTCGAGCTTTTTCACAATACGCTTAATCGCCCCCCCTTTACCCGCAGCATCCATACCTTCAAAAGCGATCACCACTTTACGGTCATCACAGCGGATGGCATCGGCCACTTGTTTGGTGAGTTTTTTTAACTCTGCTTTATAGTTTGCATCCTCAGCTTGAGGGGCTTCAAACTGAGTCAGAATATCCGGTATCGGTGCTTGCTGCCATTTTAGCGCGGCCTTTTTTTCATGCTCTGGACAGTGTCGCAGCGCTGTTAAAATCGCTTGTGCAAAATTGTGATTACGCAAATCTTCATCTTCACCATCAATGATTTGCCAGTCATCGGTGAAGCGCGTACGTAGCTTTTGTAAGGTGTCATATTGTTTTTTATTGCGCCAGTCTAGCCCATGCAACTTATGCCAATGCACTTCGCTCGGGTCCATATCATCCAGACGCTTTTGCAAAGACTTCCACGACAAATCGAACCAAACTTTTAAGACATCTACGTTGTTGTTTTTTAAGTCCTGTTCAAAAGCCCGCATATTGCTAATGTATTCATCAAACAAAGTGTCGTCCAAAGGCTTTGAAGCATGCATGGCCGTAGCCAACAAGTCCCCATACCAGTTACCAAACCACACCATAATTTGCCCTTCGGCAGGTACAAATCGGGTATACGGTTGCCAAAAAGGCTGTTTTAGATTAAACAGATGCGGTGGATCGGCTTTGACATATAAAAAACGCGGATCGACCCATTCGCGCAGCTGTTTCACCGCTTCGCCTTTACCCGCAAGTTCAATTCCACTGACCAAAATCACTAAACTTTTTGCATTGCTCTGATCACGGGTATTCATCAACGCATATTGCGCTTCAATTAAGTCCAGTGAAAGCTGTTCTTCGTTCAGCACTGTACTGGCGATCGCTTCTGTATCCATTGCCCCCTCCTTTTTTCTATTTAATCAAATCACTAGATCCTAAAAGATGATGGTCTAGATGATTTTCATATGTATCTTTTGACTACTTCTACATCAAACTGACCACAAATAAATAGTTTTTTTGTCACTTTGTCATAGCGAGTTCCGTCATCACGCACTAAGATTTAGCTATCTTTAAATAGAACTGAGACAGCAAATGTCCAAACTCGCCGCCCTCGATGAGCTTTTAGAACAGTATTACCAATTGCATTATCATCAAGATTCGGTGCTCTTCCAACGTTTACAAGATGTACAAGTCTGGCAAAAGCAACGGATGCAACGCACGCATAACCGTGCTTTCGCAGAAAAACAGAACCTCTTGATGGCCGAGTATTTTATCAACCGTTTATATGGTGGCCCAGATTTTGACGCTTTGGCAGGACAAATTGCGCGCTTGAGCAAATATGCGCACAAAGCAGAGAAATTAATTCCTGAAAATGCCATTAAAACCGGTACCTCTGGGGTTGAGTTGGCGATTTTGGCGGTGCGACTGGATGAACAAGTGGCAATGCAATTACTGAAAGATCACCATCCCTCTGAAGCCTTAACCGATGATTTGATGCGCCAAGCCTACTTAAAACTAGAACAAGGCGAAGAACGCTTGAAACAGCTATATTTACTCGATCAATTGGGTAAGAACCTCGATAAATACATGCGCTCTTTTATGGTCTATACCGCTTTTAAGATGTGTAAAGGGACTGCCAACAAATATAACTTCAATGTCATGTATGAATTTATGCAGGATGGCTTTTTGGCCATGAAACCGCTAAAGTCGGCGGAGAAATTTGTGAAAGACTTTACGGCGGTGGAACGTCAAATTATTGATAAAGTCCATGCGGGACATTTGTATCCTTTTCAGTAAATTTCAACGAATGACTTGATAAAAATAAGCTAGCAGCAGCTTTGCTCTGCTGTTTTTCTGTATATTATTCAGCACAATTGCATGATGGTTACTGTACAACGTCCTAGAATCTGTCATCATGCATGCACTGCAACATTTACCCTATTGCTATGTTAGGAGTGACTCCCATGTCGAATGAAAATCAAACGCCTACCGCTACTCAAGAGTCGGCACAAAACACAGACAAAGTGAGTCCATTTTTAACTGAACCATTACCCCAAGGCACAGCGCAAGGTCAGCAAAAATCATTACAACAACAGTTGACTGATACCCCAGTAACGGGTTCTGTACCCAAATACAATCTTCCTCGCGGTGCCAACACAGGTAACGTCGGCAGTACCACACACTTTGGTTACCAGACGGTGAGCAGTGAAGATAAAGCTCAAAAAGTGGCGGAAGTTTTCCACTCGGTTGCCAGCAAATACGACATTATGAATGACTTGATGTCTTTTGGTATTCACCGTCTATGGAAACGCTTTGCGATCAATATGTCAGGGGTACGTCGTGGTCAACGCGTGCTAGATATTGCTGGCGGGACAGGCGACTTGGCTAAAGTGTTTAGTCGTGAAGTCGGCCCTACTGGTCATGTAGTACTTTCAGACATTAATGAATCGATGTTGAATGTGGGGCGTGATCGTTTAATTGATGCAGGCTGTACCAATGTTGACTTCGTATTAGCCAATGCTGAAACCCTAGAGCCATTTGAAGACAACAGCTTTGACCTACTCACGATCTCGTTTGGTCTACGTAATGTGACCGATAAAGATGCAGCACTTGCAGCGATGTACCGCGTGCTTAAGCCAGGTGGTCGCCTACTGGTATTAGAGTTCTCTAAACCTGTGTTTGAGCCTTTTTCAAAACTGTACGATCTATATTCGTTCACCGCACTGCCGATCATGGGCAAAATTATTGCCAATGACTCAGAAAGCTATAAATATTTAGCCGAGTCCATTCGTATGCACCCAGACCAACGCACGCTAAAAGGCATGATGGAAAATGCAGGCTTCCAAAACTGTGACTATCACAACCTGACAGGCGGTATCGTTGCTGTACACCGTGGTTTTAAACTTTAAAATTAAACGTTTAAGGGCAAATTATGTGGTCGATTCTGGCACTCGGTGCAATTGAACGATTAATTCATCATGTGATTAATTTGGATGCGATCACTCGCATCCAGCTCAATGAACTACAAGGCAAGATGTTACGTGTGGTGATCGCATCCCCGCAACTGTCTGTAGATGTGTTCTTTGACCAAGCCAAAGTGCGCTTAGAACCTACCGTTACAGGGCATAGTGAAACAGCGTCCATTTTCGAACAACGCCCTTTTGACCAAGCTCAATCTCACACCCCAGCAACCGCAACTTTAACGGTGGCCAATGTGGTTGAGCTGCTCAAGCTATTACTGGCGGATGATGTCGGCAATATCCCGCTCCAAGGTGATTATCACCTTCTACAGGATATTCAATGGATTATGCAACACGCTGAGCCTGACTTGGCTGCGCATTTAAGCCCATGGATTGGCCCAAGTTTGGCGCATGAATTGGCTAAAATTCAGCTGGCACCAAAACACATCAAACAGGCCTTACAAAGTCATTTGTTTTTTGCTGAAGATGCCTTGAAAGAAGACAGTGGTCTATTTGCCCCGCGTTGGCAAATGGATGATCTGCATCAAGATACCCGCATTTTTAATCAAAACTTAGATCGTGCCGAAGCCAAAATTCAACAGCTTCAAGCACAGATTGACACTCAAGACTCAACTCAGAATTAGGTATTTACATATATGATTCCGCACGTTTCACGTTTACTCGAACTTTGGCGCATTGCCGCGCACTATAGACTCGACACGTTGTTTCCTGCGGAAGAATTACCTGAAAAAGCGCGTCATGCGCTGGGTGTAATTCGTATGCACCCTGCGGCATGGTCCAGTCGTGAACGTAAAAACCCACTGAAGCTCAAACAAGCTTTAGAGGAAATGGGACCACTGGCGATTAAAATGGGACAACTGCTGTCTACTCGTCGTGACCTAATTCCACCTGAAGTACTACAACAACTGGTTCTACTCCAAGACCGTGTCAAACCCTTTGGTTCTGATGTCGCGAAAATGCGTATTCAAGACTCATTGAAAGCCGATGTAAATACGCTGTTTGCACGCTTCGACGAACAACCCTTGGCAGCAGCCTCAATTGCTCAAGTACATACAGCCGCTTTACATGATGGTCGCGAAGTGGTGGTGAAAGTCACCCGTCCCGCTATTCGTAGTCAAATTTTACAAGACTTTGAAATTTTAGAATGGTTGGGCGATTTTCTTGAAAAACGCCTAGAAGCCGCGCGTGCACTGCACTTATCTGAAATTATTCAGGACTATCGTCAGGTCATCTTAAATGAACTGGATTTGACCTTAGAAGCCGACAATACCCGTCGTATGCGCCATTACTTTACAGGCTCAAGCATGATGTATGTGCCTGAAGTCTATATGGATAGCAAAGACGTGATGGTGGCTGAACGCATTACCGGCGTTCCCATTTCAGACATTGAAACCTTTGAAAAGCTGGGGATGGATCGTAAAGATCTGGCGGAAAAAGGCTTAACTATTTTCTTTACCCAAGTCTTCCGTGACAATTTTTTCCATGCCGACATGCATCCGGGCAATGTCTTCGTTGAAACCCTAAACCCAAACCAACCCCGCTATATTGCGCTGGACTGTGCCATTATGGGTGAGTTGTCGAAGCACGACCAAATGACCGTGGCACGTATGCTGCTTGCGGTCATGAACAGCGACTTTATGCAACTGATTCAAATCGTGCATCAAGCTGGTTGGATTCCACCGGGCACAGACCAAGATGCACTAGCACGTGAAATGCGTCGCACGGTCGGGCCAATGGTGTCCAAACCTATGCATGAATTGGACTTCGCGGGCATTTTGATTCAAGTGATGGATATTGCACGGCGCTTCCATTTGGAAATTCCACCACAGCTGATGCTGCTGCTTAAAACCCTCGTACATGTTGAGGGTTTAGGGACTGACCTTTATCCGGAGCTGGACATTTGGAGTTTAGCTAAGCCAATCCTGACCGATTGGATCAAAGCGCAAATGAATCCACAAAAGAACCTAAAAGAGCTGGGACAAAAAATTCCAGACTTACTTTTAGGGGCACAAGACTTCCCAACGCTGTTGGTCGATAGCTTAAATGGTCTCAAAAACCAATCAGCTTGGCATGCTAAACAGCTCAATGAACTGCAAAGTATGCGCCTACAAATGGAGCATCAGCAAAAACGCAGTTGGATTTTTGGCAGTCTCATGGCCATTTTGCTGTCGATTGCGATTATCTCGCCTTGGTTTATTTCAGTGATTTTAATTGTACTCACCAGCTTACTGGCGGTGTGGCGCGTGTTTAAATAGACGCTTTCTGCTGTATTTAAAGCCTGAGTTTCTCAGGCTTTTTTATGTTTAACGTCTATGTAGGAAGTGACTCCTAAGTCATTCTTGGATCACTTTTGCCAATGCACTCATTCACTCGCCAGTTAAAATGACAATACATATTGTCTTTTTGAATGATCACGATGACTCAAATCCTGCAGAAACACCCTCCCGCTTTAAGCATTCGTGCAGGTAAATTAGCACGTCAACTGATTCAAAGCGAAGGCTTACAAGCGGAACAGGTCGATATTGTACCCGGCGCCGCAGGTGGGCCCAAAGGCATCGGGATTCAAGGTTTAGACCAAGCCATTTTTGGTGAGTTCTTTGCTCGTGCACCGCAAAGACGGACGTTGATTGGTTCATCCATTGGCAGTTGGCGCTTTGCCAGCATCTTAGCGCACGGTGCAAAAGCAGGTACCGAACGTTTAGGTGAACTCTATACCAATCTCTATTTTGACAAAAAAATGCAGCGCCAAGAAGTCAGTGATATTTGCCGTGGCATGCTGCTCGACTTGGTGCAAGGCAAAGAAGCGGAATTGGTCAATCATCCCGATTACCACCTCACAGTGCTGTCGATTAAAGCACAGCACATCTTCCAAAGTGACCAAGTTCTCCCGCTATTGGCCTCTGTGGCAGGTATCATCGGCACAACCGCTGTTTCGCGAAAGCATAGTCGCCACTTTATGCAACGGGTAATTAGTCAGCCCAGCAATGGTAAACAATTTAAAGTGGAAGATGATTTCCTCACTCATTATCACAGTCTCACCGCTGCAAACGTTCTGCCTTGGCTGATTGCTTCAGCCTCTATTCCAGGCGTGATGGCCGCAATTCGCGATATTCCAGATGCGCCACAAGGCAGTTATCGCGATGGTGGTCTGATTGACTATCACATCGATCTGCCTTTTGAGAGTCAAGGCATTGTGCTTTATCCGCACTTTACGGACAGCATTACGCCCGGTTGGTTTGATAAACTGTTTAAACGTCGCGCCAACCCTGAAAACCAAGCCCGCACGCTACTCCTGTCTCCGTCCCAAGACTATTTACGGAGTTTACCTTTAGGACGCCTGCCCGATCGTAAAGATTTCACCCTCAAAGGGCTCGACCAAAAACAGCGCATTCAAATGTGGAACCAATGTATTTCTGAAAGTCAGCGCTTAGGTGATGAATTCTTGGAAATGTTGGAAAAACAGCATTTTGCACAGGCGATACAAGATTTATAAACAAAATTTGCGCATGAATGTAATCTTGTTTAATCTGACCAAATAAAGAAAAATCGAGATTACATTTTTTCTATGCTAACAATTAATTTAAATGAAAATACTTTTTTATTAAACCAACACCCCCTTCACTTCCCCATTCCAACAGAAAAATTGATTTCTGTATTGGATACAACGCATCGGGTTTTAAACTGCGAAACCAATACAATCTATGTTTGGGATGAACTTGGTATCACAGCCTATGCTAAACAAGATCATCTTATTGATACAATTGATGTTTCATTTAAACGTCGAGAAAATGATGCCGCTCCAAAACATGCCTTTAAGGGACAATTCCATTACGGCCAACATGAAGCAATCTCTTATTTTTTTAAACATCCTGAGTTACGTATTCCTATTTATGAAGGCGACCGCAACAAAGCCTTAGTTGCACATGACGTTTATGCATGGTTTCATGGCGATTTAAAAAACCAGAAAATTGATGGCATCAGTTTCTCAGCCTATATTAAATCTGAAATACCAGAACCCTTAGCCTTAGCTCCAGAATATGCCCATTTTCAAACCCTATGGTCAAATTGGCTCAATGCAATTCATAGTATCGTTCCCCAACACAATAATTACTATAATTTAAAGCACGGTATACAGCGTCAAGACATTCAGAAAATCCACATGCAAAATGAAATGCATATGTCTGAAATTTTGATTAATTTTTATAAAGTTCATAATGTGTATTGGAATCCGGTTACAGCTGTCTTTACTTTTTTTGTGAAGGGCTGGAATTACGATTTACTGCC
Source organism: Acinetobacter sp. Gutcm_16 (assembly GCF_028649355.1). NCBI lineage: Bacteria > Pseudomonadati > Pseudomonadota > Gammaproteobacteria > Moraxellales > Moraxellaceae > Acinetobacter > Acinetobacter sp. Gutcm_16. Next base: position 40,303 of record NZ_JAQSUV010000021.1, read on the forward strand.
TTTTGAAGATATTTATAAGCATTGGCAACATAATGTTGAACTCAATACTGGAGAAAATCTCGATCACTCGAATTACCCAAATTATTATGTTCGAACAAAAATAAGTGACTATACCAATCCCAACTGGATTCCGTTTGCAGAAGGGAGAAATGGTGATTATTTAATGATTGATCTTGATCCTAGTGAACAAGGACAATATGGTCAAATTATTGAATTACAAAATGAATCTTGGGAACGAAATGTGATTTCAAGCTCTTTAGAGGATTTCATTCAAATCAACATCGACCAATTAAAAAAATCTGATGATATTCGTTATGCATTCATTTTAGACAATGGTTAAATCATTCGATCTATGATTTCTAATCACTCCCCCCACTTCGCCATCATCGGTGCTGGAACCGCAGGATTAGCCACTGCGATTTTACTGGCTCGGCAAAATATTCAAGTCAGTATTTTAGAGAAAGCCTCAGAACTCGAACCTGTCGGCGCAGGACTGTTGCTACAGCCCTCTGGTTTAGCTGTTTTTGAGCATTTAGGCCTTTTAGATGAAGTTTTAAGACTGGGTGCAAAAGTCACTGGGCTCAAAGGTCAATTACCGAATGGAAATTTACTGGTCAATAGTCATTATCAACAAGCGCATCCTGATTTTTATGGTGTAGGGATTCATCGAGCAACATTATGTCATGTTTTAGAAAATAAATGCCGTGAATATCCAGAACTCATTACGTGGTATATGAATACCGACATTCAGAAATTAGAAGAAATATCCTATCAAGTTCGGGTTTTGGGTAGTAAAGATAGTGAATCATTTGATCAAGCTTTTGATGCTGTAATCATTGCCAATGGCGCACGCAGCCTTTTAAGACCGAAAGAATGGGTAAAGGTTGATCAAGCTTATCCTTGGGGAGCCAAATGGACAATTGTTCCCGAATGTCTTGAATTAGATACAGAAATTTTACATCAGTTTCATGATCGCTCTAAAATGATGATGGGCATTTTACCGACAGGTACAGTGCCACATGAACCCAAGCAAAGACTATCGAGTATTTTTTGGAGTCTTCCCAGCCATCAACTGAATAATTTTTTACACAATTCACAAGCGCACTCAGACTGGTTAAACCAAGTGTCTAAGCGCTGGAAACCTGCTGCGGATTGGTTAGAACAAGTCATTGCCCAGCCTGAACAAAAATCGCAATGGTTGACTGCAAATTATCGTGATGTGGTACTGTCTAAGTTTGGTGAGGGTCGTATTGGTGTCATGGGTGATGCAGCACATGCGATGAGTCCACAACTGGGGCAAGGTGCAAATATGGCTCTTTTAGATGCATGGGCTTTGGGGCAAGCGGTTCAAAGCGCAAGAAAAAATGAAAACATTGATTATGTCCAACTCTGGCAAACGTATCATCAACACCGTCAAAGTTCGACGGCGTTCTATCAATTTTTAAGTCGTTTACTCACACCACTTTACCAATCTGACCTATGGTGGGCAGGTGGTTTACGTGATTTAAGCTTTGCTTGGATGTATCGAATCCCCTATTTCCGTAAAGAAATGGCGGTGACGATTTCAGGTTTAAAATTAGGCATGTTCAGTCAAATGAACTATCGGGATATTGCAAAACAAAACAATCATTCTGTGTAGAATGCGATGACAATCATCGTCATCCGCTTTGGATGGGTGACTGATGGTTGAGTTTCTAAAATACATCAATTAAGCCGCTGTGAGATAACTGTAGAAAGTTTCTCCTCTATTCTGTTTAAATCACGTAGACTATAGCGCGCTACGTTAACATCGTAACACTCTCAATATTTATTCGCTTGGTGAAATCTTATGAACAATTTGCAATGGCTCGATGAAGTAAAATTTAACGAACAAGGTTTAGTCCCTGCCATTGCACAGCATCACCAAACGGGACGTGTCTTGATGGTTGCATGGATGAACCGTGAAGCTTTGGCTTTGACGGCTGAGAAAAACCAAGCCGTGTATTTCTCTCGTTCACGCAACAAGTTATGGCACAAAGGCGAAGAATCTAGGCATTTTCAAACCGTGCATGAAATTCGTCTCGACTGCGATGCCGATGTAATCGTGCTACAAATTGAACAGCACGGCGGAATTGCCTGTCACACAGGTCGCGAATCATGCTTCTACCGTAAACTCACGCCAAATGGCTGGGAAATAGTGGATGCACAACTCAAAGACCCGAACGCAATTTATGGTAAAAAATCAACCAACCCACATACATTGGTAATGAATGCCTCAACGGCACAGTCTGAGCAAGTTGAAGTTTTGTCCTACCTCGGGCAAATGATGGCTGAGCGCAAAGCGGCGGATCCAGACTCATCTTATGTCGCAAAGCTGTACCACAAAGGTCTCAACAAAATTTTAGAAAAAGTCGGTGAAGAAGCGGTTGAAACCATTATCGCGGCTAAAGATTTTAAATCTGAAGCCAATGAAGACCATAAAAATGATTTGATCTATGAAGTGGCAGATCTTTGGTTCCATACGATTGTGGTTTTAGGCTATTTCGACTTAGACCCTCAAGTGGTTCTTAATGAATTGGCACGTCGTCAAGGGCTTTCTGGTTTGCTTGAAAAAGCCAACCGCAGCCACTAAGTTTATTGCCTGTGTCGAATATCATCAAACCGAGCGCGACTTATGAGCAAGCCATTGCCATTGATAACGCGCGTCTGGGCAAATCGTTTAAAGTAATTGCTTATGCAGGCACAGGTAAAACCACCACACTGCAAATGATTAGCGATGCCATGCCACAAAGATGTGGCATGTATTTAGCGTTCAACAAAGCCATTGCCAGCGAAGCGCAAACGAAGTTTCATGGCAATGTCGACTGCCGAACCTTCCACTCGCTTGCTTTTCGCAGTGTTCCACGTGGAGTGACGGACAAACTTCGTCTGCCTCGTTTAAGTCCGAGTTTTATTGCCAAAGAATATCGCCTAGAACCGATTACCTTAAGACGGATGATGGGTGGACGTTATGAAAAATATGTATTGATGCCATCACGCTTGGCCAGCCTTGTGGCGAATGCCGTGAGTCACTTCTGCTCAACCAGTTCTCAGTACCCAGCACCGCGACATTTACAAGCACCGAGCTGGTTACATCCCGATGATATCGATTCACTACAAAAGCACCTCTACCCTGCCATTGAACGTCGTTGGTTAGAGTCCATCGATCCCAACCATCAAGCTGGGATTGGTCACGATATTTATTTAAAACTGTGGGCGTTGTCTGAACCCAATATCCCAAGTGACTATGTGTTGTTTGATGAAGCACAAGATGCCGATCCGCTGATGTTGGGCATCTTACTGAAGCAGCGTAATACACAAGTGATCTATGTCGGAGATGCACACCAACAGATTTATGCATGGCGCGGCGCAGTCAATGCTATGCAACAACTGCCTTTGCCTGAGTCACGCCTCACCACCTCATTCCGTTTTGGTGAAGAAATTGCATTGCATGCCAATGCCATTTTAGGCGCCTTGAATGAAACCGTACCGCTCATGGGCAACCCTCTACTCAACTCCAAAGTGGTCAACAAACCTCATACCAAAATGCGCGATGCGATTTTATGTCGCACCAATGCGCGCGCTATGGAACTGTTGCTCTCAGGATTGGTCCATGGCGACAAAGTCAGCTTACAAGCCGACCATGTCAAACTGAACCGCTTTGTCGATGCCGCAGCGATGCTTAAACAAGGTAAGCGCGTCACCGATGTGCCTGAACTGGCCTGGTTTAATTCTTGGCATGATGTACATGAATACTGCGAAACCAATGACGGTAGTGACATCAAACCTTTAGTAAAATTGGTAGATGATCATGGCACCGATCCACTCAAAAAAGCCCTCGCGAAGATTACGCCGATTGAACAAGCGGATTATATTATTTCCACTGCACACAAAGCCAAGGGCTTAGAGTGGAATCGCGTTCACATCGAAGATGATTATCAGTTTAAGGTCAACGACAAAGACCATAAAATTAGTGATGAAGAGTTAAGACTGCTTTACGTGGCCTGTACACGTGCTAAAGTAAGTTTAAATATCCATCACATTTACGACCTGATGCAACAGCTAAAAAAACAAATGCCAAGCTCATTACGTAAAGTTGTTGGATAGTCGAATGTAAAAATAGTCACAACCGCTGCGGGTGTTCTATGAAAATTCAATCGATTCACCTGAAACACATCCTGCATTTTGCTGACCTTAAAGTCGATTTTTCTTATCACGATAAACCCGTCACTTTAATTTTAGGAGATCAAGCCTCAGGCAAGACCTCGATCTTACGTTTTAGCTATCAGGCTCTAACTTGGTTTGCGGCCCGTTATAAAGATTTACGCTCTGCAGGTGTGGTGATGTTAGATCACGACATTATGCTGAACCGCCTTCAGTCCAAAATTGATATTCAAGTTGCTGTGCCCGCTGAGCTGTATGCTCTCAAACCTACGGCAACCGATACTGCGACCGAACCCTATGCATGGCAACTCTACAAAACCTTAAACCAACAAGGCATTGGCATCAGTCGAGTTGAAACATTAGAACTCGAACAACTGGTGAACTTATATCAGCAGGCAACGCTACAAGATCCGCTGCAAGGTTTACCGTTGATTGCGTATTATCCTGCGGAACGTTTTGTCAATGAGATGAATATTCTCAGCAAGAACAATCCCCTGATTTTCCAACATGCACATGCCTATGAAATTTCAGCTATTCCCTATACCACCTTTGCGCGCTTCTTTGAGTGGTTTCGTGAAATCAGCGATATTGAAAATGCGCAAACTGCACAGTTTTTACAAACGATATTGCATCAGCCCAAAAGCATGCCACCCGATATTCCCTTAAGCTATAAACTGGCTCAGGCTCAAGCACACATCCAGTCGCCCAGCCTACAAGCGCTTAAGCAAGCGTTAGCAACCGTTCTGCCCGAAATAGAAGATCTTTATCTGCAATATCATCCCAAGTTACAACTGATGGTGCGCTACCATGGCAACAGCATGCTCTATCAACAGCTGTCCAATAGTATTCGCAACTGGGTGGCGCTCGTTGGCGATATTGTGCGGCGTTTATGCCTACTCAACCCTGAAAGCCTGTTCCCTTGTTTAGAAGGTGACGGCGTACTGTTGATTGATGCAATTGATCATCACTTGGATCAAAATATGGCGCAAGTCATTTTAAAACGTTTAAATCAGGCTTTTCCTCGACTACAAATTATCGCCTCAGGCAACCGAAGTGAGTTGCTGGAACAAGCCAGCGAGTTTCAATGCCTCAAACTGGAAAATAAGCAATTAAGTCCTATCCAACTCGAACCACTGCAACATCAGTTCGATGTGATTTACCAAAACCTTGCCAATTATGAAGCGATGAGTGGAAGCACCGAACCGATTGCGGCTGAACCCCAAGATTTAAGTGTGGCTGAATTATTCACACAGATTCAACAGCAACTCTCTTCCGAACAGCAACAGCATTTGATTACTTTACTCAGTGCTGAAGATGATGCTTCATCGGCAAATCCATTAACTTAGCCTGCTTCATCAGCATCACTCTTTCAACCCTCAAAAACAGGCGACCAATGGTCGCTTTTTTACATTTCTTGCACTGAGAAAGTACCTGCCATCCACCAAGAAACAACCATCACGCGTATAATGTTTTGCGTCAGCGCAAAAAAGATTGATGTTGTTTTAGTCATGTTATATGATCGGTTTTACTTGCAAATTTCTAACTGAAATCGGATTTTGCTATAACGCTTCATGAGTTGCGCAACACAACTTCATTATTTTTAAATTTCACATTGGCTTTCAAGATTGAGACTCTTGGGCTGCTCTTTGCAGTCCTGTAATCCTTGAAAGATGAGATTCACCAATAGGTTTTGACCTATTCACGACAATGGAAACGAGTGTGCTACCGATTATTATATTGTTACCGTTAATACTTGGCACAACCCTTGTCTCATTACTGAAGCAGAGCTCACGCAGGCTAACCGCCTTCGCAGCTGTTGGGGTCAGTATGACAAGTTTAGGCTTATTACTGACCCAAGCACGAGAGGTGTTTAATGGCGCTGTCATTATGCAGTCGTGGTCATGGTTGCCGCAGCTTGGAATTGACTTCAGCTTCCGTCTAGACGCATTAGGCCTTCTCTTTGCCTTACTCATTAGTGGCATCGGGACGCTCATTTATATTTATGCCTATTTTTATTTAGGCCCAAAAAATTCTCTCAACAAACTCTATCTACTGCTCATGTTGTTCATGGCAGCCATGCTCGGAATTTCACTCTCCAATAATTTAATTTTACTCCTCGTTTTTTGGGAGTTGACCAGTATCTCCTCTTTCCTATTGGTCGGTTATTGGAGCAATTACGACGCGGCACAACGTGGCTCACGCATGGCATTGACCATTACGGGTATGGGCGGATTAGCCATGCTAGGTGGTTTCATCTTGCTCGGCCAAATCACAGGTACCTACGAGATTGATCAAATCTTGACGATGACAGCGCAGATTCAAAGTCATGCTTTATTTGTTCCTACGTTGCTGCTGATTTTACTCGGTGCTTTTACCAAAAGTGCGCAATTTCCATTCCATTTTTGGTTACCCAACGCGATGGCAGCCCCGACCCCCGTGTCTGCTTATTTACACTCAGCAACCATGGTAAAAGCGGGTATTTTCTTGGTGGCACGACTGTTACCAATTTTTGCAGGTGCGGCACTGTTCCATAATTTGGTCACCTTTATTGGCCTATTTACCCTCTGTATGGCTGCATTTTTTGCCATCTTTAAAGAAGACCTGAAAGGTTTATTGGCCTATTCAACCATCAGCCATCTCGGCTTGATCATGTGTCTATTGGGAATCGGATCACCATTGGCTGTGGCTGCGGCTATTTTCCATATTATTAACCATGCCACCTTTAAAGCAGCGCTGTTCATGATCGCAGGTATTATCGATCATGAGTCAGGCACACGTGATTTACGCAAGCTTAGTGGGTTATGGCAACTGTTGCCTTATACAGCCACTTTGACGATGGTCACTGCAGCATCGATGGCTGGCGTGCCCTTGACCAATGGTTTCTTATCTAAAGAAATGTTCTTTACTGAGCTGCTTAGCAATCTGTCTGGTCCTGTGCTCATCTGCTCCGCGATTGTCGCGACACTGGCGGGGATTTTTGCAGTGGCTTACTCCGTGCGTTTGGTGCATGGGGTTTTCTTCGATGGCCCAGTGGGCAAACAAGTTCCGAACAAAGATGCACATGAGCCACCGTTTGGCATGCGTGCACCCGCTACTTTACTGGCGATTCTGTGTATTTTAGTCGGCTTATTCCCTGCCCTTTTGGTTGAAAACATCGTCAACAGTACAGCACGCGCCAGCACCCAAGTGATGGACTTTGAAGGTGCACATCTTGCCCTATGGCATGGTTTTAACATGCCTTTATTGATGAGCGTGATTGCGTCGATTGGCGGTCTGATTTTCTATTTCAGTCTAGCGAAGGGTGGCAAAATTCGAGAAATTGATCTCGATCCATATTTAGGTCGTCTACAAGGTCGAGTTGCCTTTGACTTATTCTTGAAGTCACTCCTGCTCAACTCGCGCAAATTTAAACGATTGACTGAAAACGGTAAATTACAAAGCTATATTCTTTGGATTGTGATCTTCAGTATTGCCATAGTCTCACTTCCATTTTTAGGACAAGGGCTAACCACAGGTACCCGTGAACTCACCCATGCCCCTGCTTTAGCGGTCGTACTATGGCTACTGTTATTCTCTTCGTGCTGGATGATGTTGTGGTTCCACCACGAACGGATTAAAGCAGTATTGATCAGTGGCGCGATTGGTTTAGTCGTGACTATGGTCTTTATCTGCTTCTCTGCACCTGATTTGGCTTTGACACAAATCACCGTCGATGTGGTCACCACCGTACTGTTATTGATGAGTTTATCACTTTTACCACAACTCACTCCCTATGAGTCGAGTGTCTCACGCCGTTGGCGAGATGCCCTGATTGCGATTGGCGGCGGGCTCGGCATTGCATGGATCACATGGCTCATCTTGACCCGTGATCACAACTCCATTTCATGGTTCTTCATGCAGCAGTCGATTCCATTAGGCGGCGGTACCAACGTGGTCAACGTGATTTTGGTCGATTTCCGTGGTTTCGATACCTTCGGTGAAATTACAGTCCTCGGCATTGCAGGCATTGGCGCGCTGTGCCTAATGGATGGTATGCGTACCCACGGCACGACTATGACCCAAGGTCTCAGTTACCGTTTTAATCCATCGCCATTGATGCTTCGTATTACTGCATCTTGGATTTTACCGATTGCCTTGGTGGTCAGTCTGTATATCTTCCTGCGTGGACACAATCTGCCTGGGGGCGGGTTTATCGCGGGTCTAATTACCGCTTTGGCCTTAATTATTCAGTACATGGCACTCGGTCAAGATCATGCAGAACAACTGCTCAAAGCCAAGTCTGGTCGTTTGTATGAAATCTGGATTGGAACAGGTCTAGTCATTGCAGGATTAACAGGCTTAGGCGCATGGTTCTGGGGACGTCCCTTCCTCACCAGTGCACACTTTTATGTGTCGCCACCGATCTTAGGCGAAATGCACCTAGCAACAGCTGCACTGTTCGATGTCGGGGTTTATATCACGGTCGTAGGTGCAACCATGCTACTTATTTCAGTACTTGGGGACTCGCGTCACTCTAGTATGTCTGGTCCAGTACCAAAGGGGGATTAATATGATTAGTTTAGAACTGTTACTTGCCTCCGCTATTGGTCTGTTGACTGCCACAGGCATCTATCTGATTTTGCGTGCCCGTACCTTCCCTGTGGTACTTGGCTTGGCCATGATTGGTTATGCCGTCAATTTATTTTTATTTGCCATGGGGCGACTTCAACTTAATGCACCCGCAGTACTCACTGAAGCCAGCAAAGCCACTGACCCTTTGCCACAAGCCTTGGTGTTAACCGCGATTGTGATTGGCTTTGCCACCACGGCGTTTATTGTACAACTGGCTTTACGCAGTCGTTATGAAACAGGAACCGACCACGTTGACTCTAAAGAAGAAATACCACAAATTGACCCACGTGAGGATGAGCCATAATGAATGACTTCATCCAATTTTGGACCGAACACACCCCAATTTTTAGTATTTTAATTCCTGCCATTACCGCCTTTATTTTGGTGTTATTGGGTAATCCGGGATCAGGTTCTTTAGCACAAGACTGGCGACAACCTTGGCGTCGAGGCATCAGTTATACCTCAGGCCTGTTGGGTTTATTTACAGCGGTCAACTATCTGATCTTTGCCAGCTCTGGGCAAATCAGTGTTTATAACCTGAGTGAATGGGCTGCACCATTTGGTATTGTTTTGGTCCTCGACCAACTGTCTGCCCTGATGCTGGTTTTAACCTACGGTTTGGCAGTTCCAGTGATGTGGTTCGCCAGTAAAGAATGGGATGAACGTGGCCGTTATTTCCATGCCATGTGCCATTTCCTACTGATGGGTTTAACCGGTGCCTTCCTGACAGGCGACTTATTTAACCTGTTCGTATTCTTTGAAATTTTGTTGATGGCCTCTTATGTTTTGTTACTGCATGGCCAAGGCAAAGCACGTTTTCAACTCGGCATTCACTATGTCACCATTAACCTGTTGGCATCAGCTCTGTTTCTGATTGGTCTGGGCATGATTTACGGCAGCGTCGGCAGCCTCAATATGGCGGATGTTGCACGTTTGATGCCATTGTTAGAAGGCGATCAACATCGTATTGCTGTTGCTGGTGGACTGTTGTTGTTTACAGTCTTTGGCATTAAAGCAGCCATGCTACCTGTCGGTTTTTGGCTACCGAAAACCTATGCGGTCGCGACCACTCCTGTAGCGGCTCTGTTCACCATCATGACCAAAGTCGGTATTTATGCCATTTTACGTGTTAATGGTACCGTATTTGACGATGCGATTAGCCGTGAGATTCTGCAATACATTCTATTGCCGATTGGTTTAATTACCTCAGTCTATGGTGTGATTGGCGCGATGGGTGCGGAACGCTTACGTCGTTTCATTGGCTTTATGATTTTGTCTTCTGTCGGCACGATTTTAATCGCCATTTCCCTGTTCAATACCTTGGCATGGGCAGCGGCACTGTATTATTTGGTGCACAGTACCATTATTGCGGCAGCTTTCTATATTTTAAGTGGTTGGATTACCTCTCAACGTGGTGAGTTTAAAGACCACTTTAAAATTGCACCGCAAATGAAACAGCATAAGGTGGTGGCGTTAACCTATTTCACCATTGCCTTGATGATGGCAGGTTTACCACCCTTTAGTGGCTTCTTAGGCAAAGTGTTTATTCTTCAAGCCACCGCACACTCACCGTATCAATTGCTGATTATTGTGACCGTTTTAGTGGTGAGTTTATTAAGTATTATTGCGTTTACACGTGTGGGTTTCGTGATTTTTTGGCGCGCAACTAAACCAGAAGACAACCCTGATGAAGCTGCTTATGCCGCGTACCAAGCTTTGCCTGAACAAGCACCGAAGCGCAATGACAAAACCATCTATCTCTTGTTGGTCGGTTTAATCGCTTATATGGTGTTTGCAGGTCCAATTCAAAAGTACACTTACCAAACGGCTGAGCAAATCCAAAATAATGTGCTCTATGAACAGACTTTACTCAAAACTGATGAGCATGGGCAAACCATTAGCGTACAACCTTTCGACAGTGAAAATTTACCCGAGACCAAATATGGTGGCGAACGCGTAGATCCGAATGCACATTTGATTCCATATTTAATTTCAGAGGAAACACTGGAAGGCGAACATATTTCCGAATACAAAAAACGCCAAATGCAACAGCAACAACAGGCTGAAGTGAATCCCGATGCTGAAAGCCTACAACCCATGGTGGAGCCTTAAACATGAAAAAAACGTCGTTTTTGGAGCGTTGGTTACCCCACCCTTTTGTCTCGGTGATTGTTGCGCTGAGCTGGGTGATGTTGGCACATAGTGTCGATGCAGCCAGCTTAGTGATGGCATTTTTACTGGCTATTTTTATTCCGCGTCTGATCAGACCATTCATTACGTATACTCCAAATATTGAATGGAAAGCGGCGGTGAAACTATTTTTTGTGGTGTTATACGACATTGTGATGTCGAATATTCAAGTGGCTAAATTGGTCCTCGGCCCAATTGATCGTCTACAACCCAAATGGTTTCGCGTTCCGCTGGAAACACAACATGAGGAAGTAAACACCTTACTGGCGATGATTATTACCACTACACCAGGCACTGTTTCAGCAGGCATCGATCAAGATCGCGGGGACATTTTAGTTCACGCCCTCAGCACCGATGATGAAAATGCCGAGATTGAAAATATCAAAGCGCGTTATGAAAAACCGTTGATGCAAATTTTTGGTGTCGAAGCAGGAGACAAAGCATGACTATTTTGCCTTATGCCCTCGGGATTTGTTTAATCGCCGTCACCATTTCAATGTTGCTGTGCTTAATTCGCTTAATCATCGGCCCATCGATTGTAGACCGACTCTTAGCACTCGATACACTCTTTTTAAATGCAATCTGCCTCATTATTATTTTAGGCATTTACTGGGCCAGCACTTCATTATTTGAAGGTGCTCTTTTGGTTGCGATGCTCGGCTTTGTCTCTACAGCCGCTTTAGCACGCTACTTCACCTCAGGTCATGTGATTGACTAGGAGCAAGATCGATGCAACTTACGATGGAAATTTTAGTCTCCATTTTTCTCATGATCGGCACTTTCTTCATGCTGGTCGGAGGAATTGGAATGGTGCGCCTGCCCGATTTATTCATGCGCCTGCATGCCCCAACCAAGTCCAGTACCTTAGGCTTAGGGAGCTTCTTGATCGCGGCAATGATCTATTCTGCATTTCAAGGACGCTTTGGTTTTGCTGAGCTGTTATTAACGCTGTTTGCCTTCTTAACTGCACCTGTATCGGCAAATTTGATGGCGCAAGCGGCGCTACATTTGCGCTTACGCTCGCTGAGCGGTGACGTTCCAGAAGCACTCAACCGTCCACTTCCTTGGCAACGTACTCGTCGCAGAGCTTTTAGCAATAAGCATGAAGACACTGAACATCGTCTTTAAATGCTTGTGTCCTTAAAGATATAAAAATAAATACATTTCTAGCGCTTCAGCACTGACATGGTGGTGTTGCGCTAATTTGAACATTGTAATAACGATAATGTTCTAACGTATTAGATGGTGTCGCATCCATTACATTGACCAACACAGGTGGACTGATCAAGCTAATTGATACTCAATCCACTCAATAATTAAAATGAGCAAAGTGTCCCGCTAGTAAATCATTGCCCATATCAATCCAGTCCACAGCAACTTAATGATCAAAATAATCCCTAAAAGCTCAACCCTCTACTCCCCTATCATAATCCTATGCAATATCTTTCAAGTCTTAATCTAGCTTCAGCCATTACTCCGCATAAAAAAAAGCCACCCGAAGGTGGCTTTTTGATTCAGTTAGACTGAATTATTCATCATCTTTGTTTGCTTCGTCAGCGGGTAAATCCTTTACTGCTTCAGCAATCAGGCCAAACATATAGTTACCATATGCATTGGTTTTATCGTAATGGAAACGCAAACGCGGTGTAATACGTGTCTTAATACGACGGCCGAGTTCGTGACGCAAGAAACCAGATGCTTTGTTCAGCACATCTAGGGTTTCTTTATTGGCTGCTTCACTTTGCTCATCGCCAAGCTCACGGCCCATCACAGTCACATATACTTCAGCATAACCTAAGTCCGGACTGACCTTCACCGCAGAGATGGTCACGAGACCACCTAAGCGTGGATCTTTCAACTCTTGACGAATCAGTTCAGACAACTCACGTTGTACTGTATCCGCCATGCGCTTAAGACGTTGACTACCCGCCATTAAAGACTCCGTTTGATCAGTTGAACATCATAGACTTCGATCTTGTCTTTTTCTTTGATGTCTTTATAACCTTTCACCGCAAGACCACATTCCATACCTGCGCGAACTTCTTCAACCACTTCTTTATAGCGACGAAGTGACTCAAGCTCACCTTGGAACACCACCACATCATCACGAAGGACACGAATTGGTTTATTACGGTGTAACATACCCTCAAGTACCATACAGCCTGCTGCTGCACCAAACTTACTTGAGTGGAACACTTCACGTACTTCAGCCACACCCAGAATTGTTTCACGGTGTTCAGGCGCAAGCTTACCACTCATCGCTGCTTTCACATCATCAATCAATTGATAAATGATTGAGTAGTAACGAATGTCGATGCCATCAGCATCCGCTTTTTGACGCGCTGCGTTATCCGCACGTACGTTAAAGCCAAGAAGTACCGCTTCAGAAGATTCAGCTAGTGTTACGTCAGATTCAGTGATCGCACCAACACCTGAGCCAATAACACGGACTTTAACTTCGTCTGTTGCAAGGTCAGCAAGAGCAACGTGTAATGCTTCCAATGTACCACGTACATCAGTTTTCAATACCACATTGACGATAGGCACATCTTTCTTGCCCATAGACGCCATGATATTTTCAAGACGCATTGCGCTTTGACGCTCAAGACGTTTTTGACGTTCACGATCCATACGTGCATCGGCAACTTCACGTGCTTTCTTCTCGTCATTCACAACAAGAACTTCATCACCCGCCATTGGCGCTTCAGGTAGACCTAAAATTTCAACCGGAATTGAAGGACCTGCAGATTGAATACGTTTACCGTTTTCATCTGTCATGGCACGTACGCGACCGTAAGATGCACCCGCAAGAACCAGGTCACCTACTTTCAATGTACCGTTTTGAACAAGGATAGACGTTACCGCACCACGGCTGTTGTCTACACGTGCTTCAATCACGACACCTTGAGCAGCACCTTCTTCAGATGCTTTCAACTCAAGTAATTCAGCTTGGATTGAAATAATATCTAGAAGCTCATCAATACCTTGACCTGTATGTGCTGAAACCATTGCAACAGGAACGTCACCACCCCATTGTTCAGGCACGATTTCTTTCACAGTCAATTCATTCAATACGCGATCTGGATCAGCAGATTCTTTATCCATCTTGTTGATTGCAACAATAATTGGCGTACCTGCAGCACGTGCGTGATCAATCGCTTCAGCTGTTTGTGGCATTACACCATCATCTGCTGCAACAACCAATACCACGATGTCTGTCGATTTCGCACCACGTGAACGCATTGCAGTAAATGCTGCGTGTCCCGGAGTATCTAAGAATGTGATAATGCCTTTATCCGTCGTAACATGATACGCACCGATGTGCTGAGTGATACCACCCGCTTCACCAGCTGCCACTTTTGAACGACGAATGCGGTCAAGTAACGATGTCTTACCATGGTCAACGTGCCCCATGATGGTCACAACAGGAGGACGAGTCGTTTGAGCGCCACGTGCTTCTTCTGCTGCTTCCAGTAAGTTATCTTCAGCTTGCGTATCTGATACAAGAACTGGGTTATGGCCCATTTCTTCTACGATTAATGCCGCAATTTCTTGATCAATCGCTTGGTTCTGAGTGACAAGCTCACCCATTTTCATGAGTGACTTAATTACTTCACGTACCTTAACTGCCATTTTTGCAGCCAAGTCAGCAACCACAATGGTTGAACCAATTTCAACATCATAAACTTGCTTTTTAACCGGTTTTTCAAAACCATGCTTGTTTGCAGAGCTTGTTTTTAAACCACGTTTATGCGAGTTATCACGGAAAGATTGCTCTTCACCACGACGACCACCTTTCTTCGGTGCGCGTGTAGCTGGCGTATTGGTACCACGTTTGATTTCGCGGTCTTCTTTCGCAAATGAGTCTTCATATGCTTGACCAACCAGGCCCGCAGCAAGTGGAGAATCATCCACTACACGAATGGTCGCAGTTGCATCTTCGTTTGAATACTTAGATGCCATTTGACGCATTTGTTCAAGTGTACGTTGCTGCGCTTCTTCAGCTGCCTTACGACGTGCTGCTTCTTCAGTCGCTTTTAATTGAGCGGCTTGAGCTTCACGTGCTTTTTTCTGTTCAGGTGTTTCAACAACTTTAACTTGTGCTTTAACCACAGGCTTATTGTTTGATTTACGCTTCACAACTACCGCAGCTTTTGCTACTTCTTGCTTCGTCGTTTCTTGCTTTGCAGCAGCACGCATCGCTTCAAAGTTTGCAGCCGCTTTATTTACTACTGGAGTTTCAGCTTTTGGTTCAACCATAGCTTGAACGTTCGCACGAGCCTGTTGCTCAGCTTGCGCTTTTGCCAAAGCTTCCGCTTTAATTTGTTCTGGATCTGGCTTGGTAAATGTATGTTTCTTGCGAACTTCTACATTAATCGTTTTTGCCTTACCTGAGGTACTCGCTACTTTAGCGGTACTGGTCGTTTTACGTTTCAACGTGATTTTTCCTGCCTGACCATCGTCTTGACCATGAATTTTCTTCAAATGGTGCACGAGGGCATCTTGTTGTTCAGTAGAGATTATATCGTCCGATTTACGCTGTGGTAAACCAGCATCACGAACCTGCTCTAGGAGCTTCTCAACAGGGCGGTTCACACTGAGAGCTAACTCTTGTATCGTCTTATCCGTCATGTAGATCTCCTAGTTAAACCATGATTCGCGCGCTTTCATAATAAGTTGACCCGCTTTCTCTGTACCCAGACCTTCAATATCAGCAATATCGTCAGTCGCTTGGTCAGCCAAGTCATCAATTGTGATGACACCACGTGCTGCAAGTGCATAAGCAATCTCTTGCGTCATCCCTTCCATTGCAACGAGTTCCGCGCTTGGATCTTGGATGTTTTCTTGCTGCTGTAATGCATCAGCCAATGCAACTTCTTTGGCACGACTTTGAAGTAATTCAACAACTTCAGCATCTAGCTCGATTTCGTCAAATGTTTCAGCTGGAACATAAGCAATCTCTTCTAAAGAAGTAAAGCCCATTTCAACCAATGCCATTGCCAAATCTTCTTCAATATCTAGACGCGATACAAATAGGTCTAAGTATTGTTGTGCTTCATTTTGCTGACGAGCATGATACTCATCTTCAAGCATCATGTTGAGTTTGTAGCCTGTAAGTTCAGAGGCTAAACGTACGTTTTGACCTTGTGAACCAATCGCACGCGCCAATTGATCGCTAGTTGCGAAAATAATGTCCGCTGTACGTTCTTCTTCATCAATCACAATACCCGATACATCTGCTGGCTCTAAAGCACTTGCAATGTACTGTGCAGGATCATCAGACCATACAACAACATCAATACGCTCACCGTTCAACTCTTGCTGAACTGCTTGGATACGTGTACCACGCATACCAATACATGCACCCACTGGATCAATACGATGATCATTGGTTTTCACAGCAATTTTAGCACGAACGCCAGGTTGACGCGCTGCCGCTTTAATCTCAATGATTTCTTCAGAAATTTCAGGAATTTCTTTCTTCATCAAAGCGATGAGCATTTCAGGCTTGGCACGTGACAATTGTAGTTGTGCACCACGACCTTCACGATTTACGTTAAACAAAATCGCATTTACACGTTGTTTCGGACGCAAAATTTCTTTTGCAATCATTTCTTCACGTGCAAGATACGCTTCTGCGTTATCGCCAAGGTCAATGATAAAGCCATCTTTCGTTTGCTTTTTCACTTCACCGTAGATCAACTCACCCACTTTAGACTCGTAGGCATCTGCAATCAACGCACGTTCCGCTTCGCGAATCTTTTGGACAATCACTTGTTTTGCAATTTGCGCCGCAATACGACCGAAGTCAATTGAAGGCACTTCAAGCTCACGAATATCACCAATCGACCATTGTGCAGGATCAACATCTGAAATCGCATCTTGACATGCTGGCATCTCATGATCTTCATCCGCAACCACTTCCCATTGACGGAAAGTGCTGTATTCGCCCGTTTTACGATCAATCTCTACACGAAGCTGAGCTTCTTCAGAGTTTGTTCCTTCGTAAAATTTCTTTTTAGTCGCAGCAACAAGCGCTTGTTCTAAGGCTTCGAAAATCGCTTCACGAGGTACACCTTTTTCATTACTAACCGTTTCAACTACGGTAAGAATTTCACGTGCCATAAGCCACCTATTCGTTCAGATTCTTATTTATTAAATGAATTAATCTTGATAGACCAAATTGGCTTTATCAATATTATTACTATCGATTTCAAGCACCTGTTGCTTTTCCACTTCGACTTGAATCATTTCAGCTTCAAGATCTACAGCAACCAATTTAGCTTGGAATTTACGACGGTTATCGACCGCACTGATCAAACGGAAAGCGATCTGTTGACCAATATATGCAGGTAATTGTTCAAGTTGGAAAAATGGACGATCCCAACCCGGAGATGACACTTCAAGTGCATATTCACCTGAAATTGGATCATGGACATCCATCATTGCGCCGACTTGCTGGGTCACGCGTACACAGTCTTGTACGCCGATGCCACGGCCCTGCTCTTCTTCACCATCTTCATTGATGATGGGTTCTGCATTTTCATCGACAGCTTTGTCGATATAAATGCGCAATAAAGAACGTTTTCCTTGAGGAAGGAATTCAATCCCCCAAAGATCAACACCACAGGCTTGCACTGCAGGAGCAATTAAGTCTTGGAGTGCTTGAGTTTTATTTGATAGCTTCATTTACTCTCGTCATTTTTGTGCGATTCAATGGCCGAAACAGACCACTACAAGCCAATACAAACTATAGTAGTAGTGGAACATGACACTTTGACTTTCACCGTATCCGGCTCACATCGACACTACACGATAGCCAATAAAAAAGGGCGTAATCGCCCCAATTATTGCACAGAAAATTAATATCCACTGTGCAAAAAGGCCCACCTTGTTGTGAGCCTCTTTTTAGAAACTTGGTAGCGGGAGCTGGATTTGAACCAACGACCTTCGGGTTATGAGCCCGACGAGCTACCAGA
>NZ_JAQSUV010000022.1:0-7944 GCF_028649355.1 Acinetobacter sp. Gutcm_16
TTAGTCCCACCCAAAAACTGATGCTGCCCCGCCTTACTCTCAAACTTTCCAGCAGTCGTTGAAAAGATACCTGTTCCATTCATCTTGATTTGAGAACCACCTGCTGTCAGATTAATCTCAGTTGGACTCGTGATATAAACGGTATCTTCCGTAGAAATAATCTGAATGCCTTTACGCGCAATAACATCCAGTGCATCACCTTGCGCTTGGATTTCAACCTTGCCCTTGCCTGCATAGGCTCTTAGCCCGTCCTGTGCTGCAAAGAGACTGATTTTCTCACTGGCATGTGCAATCAACGATTTCTGCGTAGAAAGGTTAATACTCTCCCCTGCACTTTGGCTGATCTGACCATCGGCTGAGAGATAAATATCTTCATTACTGCTAACAGCTATGGAGTTTGGTGCAGAGAGAATCATGATGGCTTGTTTAAATGCATCTGCCTTGTTTTGATCTTGTTGTTCAATCTGTTCTAAGAAGCCTTTTAAGTTTTCTAAAACATCAAGCGGATCCGTCTGTTGATTCTTCGCCACTTCACTTAATGCTTGGCTATTGTTTAAAGTCCCTTCAAGTTGTTGTTTGGCAGGTTGAGCATTCAGATGTGTACCTGCAGCTTGATCTTGTTTATGGCTACTGAGCAGTAACCCCTCACCTGCTCGAATCGCGCCCCATTGATCAGTTCGAAGCTCAAAGCCTTCTCCTCGTCCCTCACTTGTCTCCGTTTCTTTGGGGTGGCTGAGGTTGCCGAGGTTCAACTGAGTTGCCCCATGGCTGCTTTGCAGTTGAGTACTGATCTGGTCAGTTGTGTCATCGAAGCGCAGTTGGTTATAACCTTCACCTCCAACTTCTTTAGAGCGAATCCCAGCTAGTTTCTTGGTTTCTGGCAATTGACCTTTCTGATCAAATTTCGTTGGGCTGCGCTGCGCTTCATGAATCCGCCCAACCACAAAGGGACGGTCAAGATTGCCGTCAAAGAAATCAATCACCACGATTTCACCAATGCGTGGTAAAAAGCGTGCGCCATAGCCCTCACCCGCCCATGGGGTCAAGACATCAACCCATGCCGAGTCTGTATCATTGTCATTGGCGCCTGCACCACCGTCATGACTGTGGTCATCGTTGCGGGTAAAGAGGAAGCGAACTTTGATCCGCCCCCATTCATCCACATGAATTTCTTCGCCACTTGGTCCCACGACTTTGGCACGTTGTGGGTGTGTGGCTGGTCGGTGCTCTATCGGGTTATAAACTGGAACGGTCGTGATGTGACGACGCTGTAAACTCAAGTGGTTGGCTTGGCGTTCACTTGGCACTGTGCTGGTTTTGAGTGACCATTGGCTTTGTTTCAGCAAATGCTGAATTTGCTCACTCAAATCTTTGGGCAAGTTGTTTTGATTATAGAAAGTCTTGGTCGTGATCAGAAATTCTTTGTCTGCGTCACTGTGTTGATCAAGTTCAGGATGTTCATGTAACTCAAACCAATACCCTACTTGGGCATCACGTACGGTGCTCTGTGCAGTGAATTGTTTCGCCTGTTGGTTGTAGACATTACTCAGGGTTTGATTGAGTTTTTCAATTTGGCTGTTTGATGCTGCGGTCGCCTGATCTTCTCCATTTAAATCTTGCATCCATGCAGGGCTAATATGCCACGCTTGTTCTAGGCTGAGGCTAGCATTGTCTTGTTGTGTGCTATGTTGATGTTGGCTTTGGACTGAACCTGCGCCTTCTTCTTGACTCAAGTGATCGGCTTGCCAACGTTGGATATAGACTGCAGTCGGTTGTAGGCTGCGCTGTGCACTCAGACTGATGATGCTATCCTTTTGTTCGGTAGCACTAGAACGATGAAAACGAATTTGTCGACGCTTTAAGGCTTGGAACTGACTGTTGTCATCCAAGAGTCTAAGTTTTTGAGCTTGAATCGGATGACGAGTATGAGGTACATACAGTTCAGCTTCATCAATTAGCCAGTTGATGCCTTCACTGCGCCAGAGCCGTGTTAGAAAGTCATAATCGGTTTCATTTGACTGCATGATGAAGGGACGGACATCGGTCTCTGTATTTAAACCAGAAAGATCAAGACTGAGGCTAGCAGCAAATAGCGGACTTTTGCTCTGCCATTCCTTAAAGAGTATTTCACTGACATCTCGCACACTTTTATTCATAAACACTCGGCTGTTGCGACGTTTATGCCAAAGTGCCGTTGCGTCTTCTAAGCGAAGTTTATACAAGGTCAGTGCACCATCACTTTGTCCTTGTTCGGCTTGAGTGATGATCCCTGTGCTGCGAAATAATGTGCCTTGGTCTGTGACCTGATCGACCGCGACTTGTACCCCGATAAATTGTTTCAGTGGAATCAGAGCATTGGTTGAGAGGCAGATCAATTCAACGTTTAAACCTTGGTTTAATGCATGTGTGCCTTCAATATGCTGCAAAAAGATGTCATGATTTAATGCAGCATGTGAAAATTGTGCATGAATGGCACGTTTTTGTGCACTTAACCCCAATTGCTCAAGCACTTGAGTGATTGTATTTATCATCGTCTATATTTTTAAAAAGTAAGTTTCAGTCAACATTGATCGCAAACAACGATCATAAATTAGGCGCCATTATAGCTATATCAATTTGACAAATGAGCAGAGTTTTATTCTTATTATGTAAACAACAAAATGCTCCGAGCAGCTGTGGAGCATTTTTATGGAAAATAATTTTACTTTGATTAAGAAATCTAGCGTTTTCTTAATTCTCGAGCTGTAATCTACGCTCAGATAATGCTTTGCTCACCACTTGATAACCCGCAGTCATACCTAAAGTCGCCATAATGCCTGCCACGATTATGTCTGGCCACAAACTGCCTGTACCAAACACACCTATTGCAGCAAAAATAACTGCCACATTCCCAATCGCATCATTTCGGCTACAGAGCCAGACCGATTGCATATTAGAGTCACCTTCTCTAAAGGCATATAAAATGACGGCACAAACCACATTCGCAAGCAAAGCAATCACACCAATCACCCCCATGGTCATGGCTTCAGGCGGAATTCCTAAAGCATAGGCATAAATCACTTTACCTATCACGACTAAGCCAAACAGCGCCATGGTCATGCCTTTGAGCAGTGCCACTGTCGCCCGCCAATACAAACTCGCACCAAGCACCGCTAGGGAAATACCATAGTTGACTGCATCACCAAAAAAATCTAGAGAATCGGCCCATAAGGATGATGAATGTGCATAAGCCCCACCAATGAGCTCTACCACAAACATGGCTAAATTGATCAATAAGGCAATCCATAATGCCGTTCTAAACTTACTATTTGGCTTTTGCGGTGCAGGTGCACAACTGCAAGAAGAACATGCCATATATACAACCTCTATCCAGACCTAATCATTTTCTATTATGATTAAAAACTATGGAGTCGCTCTAAGGTCAAGCAAAATGAATCAACAAAACTCATCTGCTATTTATTTGATGAAAGACTTAGTCCATAAAACAGGATTAAGTGCCGATACCATTCGTTTCTATGAAAAAAAGCATTTATTAGAGCCCACTTTTCGCGGAGAAAATAACTATCGCTATTATCAAGATGATGCACTTAAACGACTCATTTTTATTAAACGTTGCCGTGCGCTGGATATCTCACTCAAAGAAATTGAATACCTGATTGAACTGGAACAAGAGCCTCAACAAGACTGTAGTGCCGTCAATCAACTGATCGATGAACATTTAAAACAAGTCGAACAAAAAATCATTGAATTGCAAAAATTCCAGATACAGCTACAACAGCTTCGACAGTCCTGCTCAACTCAATCAACCATTGATGATTGCCAAATTCTAAGACATCTTGAAGCAGGGTTAGATGCATAAAACACATCAACGCAGAATTTAGAATATGGGTATTACTCGATTTTTCGATACATTTGCCCGAACGTTGCATGGTCAATCTAGGACTTTTATATTTATTTTTTAATAATTTCAGAAATAAAAAATCTATCCTAACCTCAAATCTAATAAAAATCATCCCCAATTATTTCGGATAAAAGGCCGCAAAGAACTCTAGCTTTTTGATGATTAGAACCTCCGGTAAGTTTTATATAACCGCTCTTTTACTTTATAAAACAAGGATATTTAAATTTACTTCTATCCTTAGCCACATAAACCATATATTCAAACATTTATAATTGAGCACTCACATCCAGCGTTTGAACATGTAATTTTCGCGTGTATAACCGTT
The DNA here is from genome assembly GCF_028649355.1 of Acinetobacter sp. Gutcm_16. NCBI lineage: Bacteria > Pseudomonadati > Pseudomonadota > Gammaproteobacteria > Moraxellales > Moraxellaceae > Acinetobacter > Acinetobacter sp. Gutcm_16. Next base: position 4,227 of record NZ_JAQSUV010000022.1, read on the forward strand.
TAAATTCCGAGTTGTTTACTAGGTTGAATCTATTTTTTAAAGCCCTACAATAAACCCATATTTTTTTTATGCCTTAGTTTAATCATGAGCATTCATCACGTTACTGAACTTCTTTCTCCCGCAGGTTCGCTTAAAAATATGCGTTATGCATTTGCCTATGGTGCAGATGCAGTCTATGCCGGACAACCTCGTTACAGTTTACGTGTGCGCAATAATGAATTTGATCATGACAATCTGGCTATCGGCATTCAAGAAGCACATGACTTAAGTAAAAAGTTTTATGTGGTCGTCAACATTCAACCACATAACTCAAAACTCAAAAACTTTATTCGCGACCTCGCACCTGTGGTTGCTATGCAACCCGATGCCCTGATCATGTCGGATCCTGGGTTAATTATGATGGTACGCGAGCATTTTCCAGACATGGATGTGCATCTTTCGGTTCAAGCCAATGCCATTAACTGGGCTACTGTGAAGTTTTGGAAAAACATGGGACTGACTCGGGTCATTTTGTCCCGTGAATTATCCATTGATGAAATTGAAGAAATTAAGCAGCAAGTGCCTGACATGGAAATTGAGGTTTTTGTGCATGGTGCGCTATGCATGGCATACTCTGGACGTTGCATGCTTTCAGGCTATATGAATAAACGTGATGCCAATCAAGGGGCATGTACCAATGCTTGCCGTTGGGAATACAAAGTACACGAGACTCAGCAAGATGAAAATGGCGATGTGATCCCAGTCCAAAATCTGAATACAGGCTCCAACTGCTGTTCAAGCTCTGATGCTGATGAACTGCATATGCAAGCACAGCATCAGTTCGATGAACCCATATTACTACAACGTAATGAAGAAGACATGTTTGCTGCTGAAGAAGACGAACATGGTACTTACTTTATGAACTCAAAAGACTTACGCGCGGTGCAACATGTTGAGCGCTTAACCCAAATGGGCATCCATTCTTTAAAAATTGAAGGACGCACCAAGTCTTATTTTTACTGTGCCCGTACAGCACAAATTTATCGCAAAGCCATAGATGATGCTATCGCCGGTAAACCTTTCGATTCCTCACTCATGACACAACTCGAAGGTCTGGCCAACCGTGGTTATACCGAAGGTTTTTTACGTCGCCACGTGCATAGCGAATATCAAAATTATGAAAATGGTTCATCCAGTTTTGACCATCAACAATACTGCGGTGAAATTTTGGAACGCAATGGCGATTATCTGAAAGTCGATGTCAAAAACCGTTTTGTAGTGGGCGATGTGCTCGAACTCATGACCACTTCAGGCAACATCACTTTTAAACTAACAGAAATCCTCGATAAAAAAGGTAATCCAACACTTGAGGCGAAAGGCTCAGGACATGTGGTTGAAATCCCCGTTCCTGCTGATGTCGACATGCGCTATGCCCTGCTCATTCGTAACTTACCGCATTCAAGTGCCGACATTTCAGCGCCTGCATTGGCCTATGTTGCAAGCTGACTGGGGATAATGCTATGGCACTACGAATAACGGATGCATGTATTAACTGTGATATGTGTCTTCCCGAATGTCCCAATACCGCTATTTTTGAAGGTGATAAAATTTATGAAATAGACATCAGCCGTTGCACCGAATGTGTTGGTTTTTATGACACCCAAACCTGTGTCGATGTTTGCCCAATTGCCTGTATCGAGCCACATCCAGAACACGTTGAAACACAGCAACAATTGTTAGAAAAATTTAAAGAATTGAACTTATTTAGCGTCTAACCTTGGGGAAAGTAGAAAAGAAACCGAGTACTGACCACACTCAGAGTTTCAAAACAAAAACTGGGCAAAGAATAACAATAAACAAAAACTAAATGAAAAAGCCAAAGTGACTGGGGAGCACTTTGGCTTTTTCTTTGTAGAAGATATTTGCTTTAAACGAAAAAAAGGAACTGAGCTGTTAGTGACTCAGTTCCTATCAAGGGTAAAACCAAAGATCAGTGATACAACATAAAGGGAAAAAGCCAACGTATATTTTGGAAGAGCGTTGGCTTTTTCATTTCACACTTACAGCCCAGAACGAATAATATAATCAAAAGCAGACAGAGATGCTTTCGCGCCTTCACCTGTGGCAATGATGATTTGCTTATAAGGCACTATCGTACAGTCACCTGCGGCAAATACACCTTTGACATTGGTTTCGTTGCGATCGTTAATCACAATCTCACCACGGTTTGAAAGCTCAACCGCTGTTTCTTTGAGGAAATCGGTGTTTGGTAATAAACCAATTTGCACAAAGATTCCTGCAAGCTCAACCGTATGTTCTACATCAGTTGCACGGTCTTTATATTTCAATGCTGTCACTTGTGAACCATCACCGACTACTTCAGTCGATAGGGCATTCAGGATCACTGTGGTATTAGGCAAGCTATGCAATTTATCTTGCAACACTTGGTCGGCACGTAGTTTGGTATCAAACTCAACCAAAGTTACATGTTCTACAATCCCAGCAAGATCAATCGCAGCTTCGACACCTGAGTTACCCCCACCAATCACTGCAACACGTTTGCCTTTAAACAGTGGACCATCACAGTGTGGGCAGTAGGCAACACCGCGGGTACGGTATTCTGCTTCACCCGGCACATTCATTTCTCTCCAACGTGCCCCTGTTGAAAGAATTACCGTTTTAGATTCAAGTTTTGCACCATTTTCTAAAATGACTTCAACCAAGCCATTTGCTGTCTCATCTGCACCTTTGATGTTAGAAACACGTTGTAAGTTCATGATGTCCACACCATACTCACGTACATGTGCTTCCATTTCAGCAGCAAACTTCGGCCCTTGAGTCTTTTGAATCGAGGTATAGTTTTCAATGTCCATGGTATCCATGACTTGACCACCCATACGTTCAGCTACAATCCCCGTTTTAATGCCTTTACGTGCGGCATAAATGGCAGAGGTATTTCCTGCAGGACCACCACCAATCACTAAAACATCAAAAGCATCTTTGGCATTGAGCTTTTCAGCTTCTTTGGCCGCAGAATTGGTATCCAGTTTGGCAACAATCTCTTCCAAGGTCATACGGCCTTGACCGATATCGTTATTATCTTGGAACACCATCGGTACAGCCATGATTTTGCGTTCTTCAACTTCGTCTTGGAAGAATGCACCATCAATCATAGTTGCTGTCGTGCCCGGATTGTAAATAGCAATCAGGTTCAACGCTTGCACCACATCTGGACAGTTATGACAGCTTAAAGAGACAAAGACGTCAAAGTCAGACTGGATACCTAAACCTTTGATTGAAGCTAAAATTTCATCCGATACTTTGGGTGCATAACCTGAGGTTTGTAACAATGCCAAGATCAAAGAGGTAAACTCATGCCCCATCGGTAAACCCGCAAAGAAGACACGCGGCTCTTCACCGGCTTTTGCTACACCAAAGCTGGGTGCACGTGAGTTTTGACCATCAAAACGTGCAGTCACCAGTGGAGACAGTGCTGCAACCTCTTCAACCAATTCTTTGATTTTGTCTGATTTTTCAGAACCATTCAAAGTCGCAACCAATTCAATCGGACCTTCAAGGCGTTCAAGAAGTGTTTTTAATTGAGCTGAAGTATTTTGATCTAACATTGTTAAGCTCTCCAAAGCAGTCTATAAATTTATTTGATAGAAGAATCATAGAGTAAATCTAAAAATAGATAAAACAGTTTGTTTTTATTTTAATAATCGGTTTTATAGATTTA
>NZ_JAQSUV010000023.1:0-101092 GCF_028649355.1 Acinetobacter sp. Gutcm_16
GATGCATGGAAGAAGTCTGCGTTACAGAATAATTTCTTCTCACGCCACATCACTTCTTCACAACGTACTGATACTGGATAAAGAACCGTGTCACCGACATCTTTGGCTAAGCGCTCTGACCAGATTTTGATGATGCCATTACGTGGGTCATTGTCTTTGTAGATTGCATGTCCAAAGCCCATGATCTTTTCTTTACGTTCCAATTTGCCCAGCATTTCTCGCTCAGCTTCTTCAGGGGACGTCCAGTTTTCAATCATTTCCATCGCTGCTTCGTTTGCTCCACCGTGTAATGGACCCCGCAGTGAACCAATTGCACCGGTGATGCATGAATGCATATCGGATAAGGTTGATGCGCATACACGTGCGGTGAAAGTCGATGCGTTGAATTCATGCTCTGCATAGAGGATCAGTGATACGTTCATCACTTGTTCATGCAGTTCATTTGGTTTTTCACCACGCAGCAGGTGTAGGAATTGAGCACCGATTGAATCGTCATCAGTGTTTTCTTCAATGCGTACGCCATCATGGCTAAAACGGTACCAGTAGCAAATGATTGCTGGAAGCGTTGCGAGAATTCGGTCTGCAACATCTTGCTGTTCGGCAAAGGATTGTTCTGTTTCTAGGTTGCCCAGCATCGATACGCCTGTGCGCATCACATCCATTGGGTGTGAATCTGCTGGGATACGCTCAAGGACTTCTTTGAGTGCTTGTGGCAGTTGGCGCAGTGATTTGAGTTTAGCTTTGTAAGCGGTGAGCTGTTCTGCTGTGGGTAGTTCACCAAAGAAGATCAGGTAGGCCACTTCTTCAAACTGGCAGTTTTCAGCGAGGTCTTGGACGTCATAACCACGGTAGGTTAAACCTGCCCCGCTTTTGCCTACGGTTGATAGTGCTGTCTTTCCTGCGACTTGTCCGCGCAATCCTGCGCCTGTGAGGACTTTTCCTTCAGCCATTTTTAATTCTCCTGTTTAAACAGCTTGTCTAATGTGTTTTCAAAGGTGTGGTAATCGAGAAATTCGTAGAGTTCTTTGCGCTGTTGCATTTTGTCGAGGACGTTGACTTGGGTACCGTCATTGCGAATGGCATGCATGACTTCCAGTGCTGCCTTTTGCATGGCACGGGTCGGTGACAGTGGGTACAGCACCATCGAGATGCCTTGTTCTGCCAGTTGTTCTTTGGTGTAGTATGGGGTATCGCCAAATTCGGTGATGTTGGCTAGTACAGGGACACCAACTGCATCACAGACGGTTTTGTACATGGTAATGTCAGTCATTGCTTCAGCAAAGATCGCATCAGCACCGGCTTCTACACAAGCACAGGCACGGTCAATCACCGCTTGTAGGCCTTCTTTTTGTAGAGCATCGGTACGTGCCATCACCACAAAGTTTGCATCGGTTTTGGCATCGACAGCCGCTTTGACGCGGTCGACCATTTCTTGTTGGGTGACGATTTCTTTATTTGGGCGGTGGCCACAACGTTTTTGGGCCACTTGGTCTTCGATGTGAACTGCGGCTGCCCCTGCGGCAATCATTTGTTTCACAGTGCGGGCAATGTTAAATGCCCCACCCCAACCCGTGTCGATATCGACCAGTAACGGGGTGTCTACACGTTCGGTAATCCGGCGTACATCTTCCAAAACATTATCCAGACTGGTCATGCCTAAGTCAGGCAATCCATAAGAGTAGTTGGCTACACCAGCACCCGAAAGGTAGATGGCCTTGTAGCCCACCTGTTTCGCCATCATTGCTGCATAAGCATTGACTGTACCGATAATTTGTAATGGTTTTTCCACTTCCAGTGCTTGTCTAAATCTTAAGCCTGCAGATTTTTGTTCTGTCATCGTCCTTTCCACGGCATTTACTTTAATTTTCGAGTTTTGAGTATAGCCATAATGACTGAATTGGCTATGACATTTTAGAATGAAAACTCTAAAACTTTAGTCCCATGGTTCACGCTTTTATTGTGTAATTTTCTTCCATGCATTGGGGTTTAGTGGTAAACAGGTAAGCCCCAAAACAACAATGTGTACATATTTTTGCTATGATAGCAACTAGAGACCCACATTTATTAGGCTGTTGTTAGTTATATGCACGACTCAGTTCAACTAGAACCCCTTACACGTGACATACCTCACACAAAACGAGGTCATGAACGCTGTCTTGCATTTTTATTAAGTGCAAACGAGTTGTTTTTGCAACATGGCTACGATGCAGTTTCACTTGATGATATTGTCAATCATGCGGGTGGTTCAAAAGCATCGATTTACAAATATTTTGGAAATAAAGACGGTCTTTTTACAGCAATTTGCGACTACCGTCGTGAGCTGTTTTTTAAAGATATTTGTATGCCTTTTGATTTCACTAAGGACAATTTGCGCGTTTATTTAATACAAACCATTTTAAATATTCAAACGCATCTTGTGCTTCCAGAAAATGCCTCTTTTTTAAGACTCATTATGGAACAAGTACAACGTAATCCACAGTTGGCTTTTCATATTCACAAACAAGGACCTAAACATATTGAAGATGCCGTGGCTTGTGTTTTAACCAAAGCAGATGAAATAGGCATTATTCGATGTGAACATCCGAATTATTCTGCGCAGCTTTTTTTTGGCATTGTGCGCGAATTAGAGTGGCGAGTACTCATGAACATCTATGTTGAAGAAAATGAACAAGAAAATCTAGAATATGTTCATTATTGTGTAGATCGTTTCTTAGCAGGTCATCAAAAAGTCTAGTTTTTTTGCAATTTCCTTTGCATATAGTATATTAATCGACTCTCTTTTTTCTTTTCACCAACCAACAACTAATTGTTGTTCTGTACCTATTTCGGTTTTCAGCAATTATTGTGGAGTAACAATGGCTCTACGTCACTTTCTTACCTTACGCGATTTATCTACTTTAGAACTGAACCAAGTTGTGCAACGCGGTATCGAACTAAAGCGTAAACAGCACAACAGCGAAGTATTCCAACCGTTTGTTGGTAAAGTCATGGGTATGATTTTTGAAAAATCGAGCACCCGTACCCGTGTATCGTTCGAAGCAGGCATGAGCCAGTTTGGTGGCAGTGCAATTTTCCTCTCACCACGAGACACCCAATTGGGTCGTGGTGAACCGATTGAAGATTCAGCACGCGTAATTTCAAGCATGTTGGATATTGTGATGATCCGTACTTTTGGACATGACATTGTTGAACGTTTTGCCTCTTATTCAAAAGTTCCTGTGATTAATGCTTTAACCGATGATCACCACCCTTGCCAACTACTTGCAGATGTTCAAACTTTTGTTGAACATCGTGGGCCCATTGCAGGCAAAACGGTAGCGTGGATTGGTGATGGCAACAACATGTGTAATTCATATATTGAAGCTGCACATATGTGGGGCTTCAAGTTAAAAATTGCTGCACCTAAAGGTTATGAACCCAAAGCAGAATTTTTAAGTGAATTTGCGCATTGTGCAGAACTGGTTAACTCAGCTGAAGATGCTGCCGTAAATGCAGACCTCATCGTGACCGATGTATGGGCAAGCATGGGCCAAGAAGAAGAGCAAAAAATTCGTGAAGCTGCTTTTGCAGACTATCAAGTGAATGAACGTCTTATGGATCTTGCTCATCCTGATTGTTTATTTATGCATTGTTTACCTGCGCATCGCGGCGAAGAAATTTCTGAAAAGATGCTCGACCATAAAAATGCTGTGGTTTGGGATGAAGCTGAAAACCGCTTACATGCACAAAAAGCATTGGTTGAGTTTTTAATCAATGAAAATACCAAGAAAGATTAATTAATTTTCCCAACGAAAAGCACCTAAGGGTGCTTTTTTTATACGGGCAAAGCTATAATCAGAACATAATTTTTATAAGCGACACTTTCCATGCATTTCAAAAAAACTGGCCTGTGCCTTGCTACAATCCTAAGCTCTACTTTTTTTCAGGTTCAAGCCTCAGAATTTGATGACTACTTACAGTCCAAAAAAATTATTGATCAAAATTTTAAAATTAAACAGCCTGAAACCCTGAACGAGATTTTAACTGTATTAACCGCAGAAGACTCACGAACTCTCCCAATTGAAATTGATAACAACACCATCATTGAACAATTTAATCTATATGCAGACCGTACTGAGCTTAAAGGCTTGATCATTACCCCTGATTTCGCGCAGTTTGAGCAAGATTTAGGTGCTAAAGAAGTTCAAAAAGTGATTAAAAAGAATGTTGTGCAAAACTGCAATATTTTCTTCGAGCATCAATATCAACGCCATAACCCCTACATTGTAAAATTACAGCTCAGCTCTGAGAAAAATAGCTACGATTTAGAATTAAAGCAAAAAGATTGTGGTATCAAATAGTACCTTTCTAGCGATTGGTTCTCTACTTTAGCGAACCAATCCTTGCGGTTGTAAGATAATCATGGCCGCACCAATTAATACCACTGCCCCACCCATTATGTCCCAACGGGTCAAATATACTTGATCAACATAACGCAACCATAGCAATGCGGTAAAAATATAAATTCCGCCATAAGCGGCATAAATACGTCCTGACGCAGCCGGATGTAAAGTCAACAACCACACAAAAGCACCTAGCGCTAAAGTTGTAGGAATCCACAACCAATGGCTTCTTCCCTGATTTAAAATCAAATAAGGGAAATAACAGCCTAATATTTCCATCACAGCGGTTACCAAAAACAGTACAAATGTACTTAAAACTTTCGTCAATTGAATATCCATGCAACCTACTTTTATTACTTCTAACTGTTAAATACTTTTTCAATAAAAAACCCGTGCGAACACGGGTTTTAAATTATGTAGCAATTCTTAAGCAGGCTCAGCCGTTTGGTCTTCAAAAACTTCAAGTTTTAGACCCACCGCTTTACCATTTTCGTTCTTCACAGAGACCGCAACATTGCCACCATGTTCTGCAAGCTCACCAAATAGAATCATTTCAGCCAGTGGTTTTTTCAAATGCTCTTGGATGAGTCGTTGCATTGGGCGAGCGCCCATTAAACGGTCATAGCCATTTTCAGCCATCCACTCACGCGCACTTTGATCCACTTCTAGAATGACTTTTTTCTCATCCAGTTGCGCTTGTAGTTCAGTTAAGAACTTATCCACCACATTTTCAATTACTGTCGTTGGTAAAGCTTTAAACTGAATCACACTGTCCAAACGGTTACGGAACTCTGGAGAAAATGCTTTCTTCATTGCATCTTGGTTATCATTACTGTTGTCTTGATCCATAAAACCAATACTCACGCGAGAAATACTTTCCGCGCCAATATTTGTGGTCAGGACCAACACCACATTACGGAAGTCTGATTTACGACCATTGTTATCGGTCAATGAACCATGATCCATGATTTGTAGCAATAAGTTGAACACGTCTGGATGCGCTTTTTCAATCTCATCTAGCAATAATACACAGTGCGGATTTTTATGAATCGCATCAGTCAATAGACCGCCTTGATCAAAGCCCACATAACCTGGAGGCGCACCAATCAAACGTGAAACTGCATGGCGCTCCATATACTCTGACATATCGAAGCGAACCAGCTCAACACCTAGTAATTTCGCAAGCTGCTTGGTGACTTCTGTTTTACCTACCCCAGTTGGGCCTGCAAAAACAAAACTACCCACAGGTTTATCTGGTGATTTTAAGCCTGCACGCGACAGTTTAATTGCTGAGCCTAAAGCTTCGATGGCTTCATCTTGACCAAAGACCACACGTTTTAAATCACGTTCAAGATTTTCAAGAACGGTCTTATCATCTTTAGATACGGTTTTTGGTGGAATACGTGCAATTTTCGACACGATATCTTCAATATTTTCCACGGTAATCAAGGTGTCATCTTGTTCAGCTTTCAGACGACGTTGTGCCCCTGCTTCATCAATGACATCAATGGCTTTATCCGGCAAGAAACGATCATTAATGAACTTCGCAGATAACTCAACCGCAGAAATTAAAGCTTTGTCATCATATTTAACATGATGGAAATCTTCAAACTTGCTCTTCAAACCGCGTAAAATATCAATCGTTTCTGAAATAGATGGCTCATTGACATCAATTTTTTGGAAACGGCGTGACAATGCATGGTCTTTTTCAAAGACTTGGCGGTATTCTTGGAATGTGGTTGAACCGATGCAGCGCAATGAACCATTGGCCAAAGCGGGTTTAATCAAGTTTGACGCATCCATTGTGCTGCCCATACTTGAGCCTGCACCAATAATCATGTGGATTTCGTCAATAAACAAAACTGCTTCTGGTTTCTTTTTCAACGCGTTCAAAAGCTGTTTTAAACGTTTTTCAAAGTCACCACGGTATTTGGTTCCTGCCACCAAAGCACCAATGTCCAAGCTATACACTTCAGCATTTGCCAATGGTTTCGGTGCTTTACCATTAACAATGAGCCAAGCTAAGCCTTCAGCAATCGATGTTTTACCGACGCCAGGATCACCGACCAATAACGGGTTATTTTTACGGCGACGACATAGAATTTGTGCTGCGCGCTCAATTTCTTTTTCACGACCAATTAAAGGATCTGTTTTACCCTTTTGTGCCTCAACATTTAAGTTGGTTGTATACAGCTCTAAAGGGCCTGCGTTGCTTGAACTGGTCGATTCACCATCAAGATCTTCAATTTCTTCTTCCACTTGCACTTCGTCTTTACGTGTGCCGTGGGCCAAGTATTGTGTCAGTGTTAAACGGTTAATTTGATGGCGTTTCAAGAGGTAGACTGCAAAAGAGTCACGCTCAGAGTACATCGCCACTAAAATGTCTGCGCCTTCAACTGTACGATCACCACCGCTTGATTGCACATGAAAAATTGCACGTTGTAAGATACGGTCAAAACTTTCAGTTGGATGCGGGGCTTGGTCACTGTTTTCGCCCAGCTTAGGAGTGTGCTGTTCTACATATTCTTCAAGCTCTTTGCGAAGCACAATAATATCTGCACCACAGGCTTTCAATGCATTTACGGCCGAATCATTATCGAGTAAAGCCAATAATAAATGTTCAACGGTTAGGAATTCATGTCTCTTTTGTCGAGCCATACTAACAGCCAAACGTAAGGATACTTCTAATTGACGACTGAGCATGGAACCCCCTTAATCTTTCGGCTCAATCTGACAAAGTAAAGGATGACCTTGAGACCGAGCGTAATTATTGACTTGGTTTGCTTTTGTTTCCGCGATGTCTCTCGGGTAAACGCCTGCAACACCTTTTCCTTCATAATGTACAGTTAGCATTACTTGAGTGGCTTGGTCAAGATTCAAAGCAAAGTATTGTTGTAAAATTTCAATAACAAAGTCCATTGGGGTATAGTCATCGTTCATTAAAACGACAGCATAGAGTGGAGGACGCTTAAGTTCAGGTGGTGCGGTTTGGACAGCGACATCCCCATTTTCTTCTTCATGCGGTTCATCATTGCTCAAGCGCGGGCTGATATGCCAGTCGACATAGCCAGATTCATGAAAAGACTGCTTGATTTCATTTAAACACGTTGAACGCTTAGAGATACCCATAAACTTACAATTCACAATTATTGTGCATTCGCCTCAGCCTGAGGAATTTCAGAGACAAATGCTGATTGACTTTCTACGGCTTCACCACGTGACCAACTAAAGCGTCGTGTCACTGGTGTGCTACCTGTTAAACGGACTTCGATAAACTGTGGCGTAAAGCCTTTAGGCATTGTCCAACGCCCTGTTAAACGCTCATAGTTTTCAAAGTTAAAGTTTTTGTCTTCAAGAGGTACAACTAAAACCTCTGTACCACGAATGAGTCGGAGTTCAACGGTACCTGAAGCTGCACGTTTAGATGGACTAACTTGAACCAAGTCAAGTTGATATTCAAATGCATTTTCAGGCAACGGTTTAATCGCAATATGCTGCACAGCCAGTGGAATACCACCGCGTTGACGCAAAACCTCACGGTAAATCACAGCAGTGGTTTCAGATTGCGCTTGTTGATCTAGAGCTTTTTGCAATGACAAATACAGCTCATTTGAATTGGTTACAGCAACGTCACGCTCCTGAACAGCAGCATTGTAGTTTTTATTTAAAGCATCCAGACTGGTCTTTTGCTTTTGTACCACTTCCACCAGTTGCTCAGCATCTGCATCAAAACCTACCACCGTTAAACCCTGACGATGTCCGACGGTATAGCCCAATACCCCACTTGCAACCATCAATATTGCAGCACCAATTGCCAAGGGCTTATTGGTCTGTAAAAACGGCTTTGCAGGTTCAGGCTGTTGTGACGTCATATTTGTGTCAGTGTTCGGCATCGTCATCTCTTATTTTGATTCAATTCAAAACACACATTTAAATCGAAATCTAAATGTGTGTGAAGTTTTAAAACGTTTTTTATGGTAATAAACCAATTCCGTCTAGGCCTGCAGTTTCAGCAAACCCAAACATTAAGTTCATGTTTTGAACGGCCTGACCTGCTGCCCCTTTAACTAAATTGTCTTGTACAGAAATTACCACTAATTTTTTCGGTTGTGGTTTATACAGCGCAATACGTAGTTGATTTGCACCCCGCACAGAACGTGTCTCTGGTGAACTTCCCGCAGGCATCACATCGACAAAAGCTTCATTGGCATAAAACTGTTCATATAAACTTTGCACATCAGCAGCTTCACCCGCATCGGTTAAGTCCACATAAATCGTGCTCAGCATGCCACGAATCATTGGCACCAAATGCGGAACAAACAAAATGTGGTTAAACACCTCTTTTAAGCCTGAAATATTTTCCAACGCTTCCACAATTTCAGGATGATGACGGTGACCTGCAACGCCATAGGCTTTAAAATTATCAGCATTTTCAGAATAGATCATACCAAGGCTGGCTTTACGGCCTGCACCAGACACACCCGATTTTGCATCAATAATAATACTTTCAGGTTTAACTAATGTGTCATTTTGCTTAAATAACGGCGCTAAACCCAGTTGTACTGTCGTTGGATAACAACCAGGGTTACCAATAACATTGGCTTGTTTAATCTGCTCACGGTTTAATTCAGACAAACCATAAACCGAGTCTTTCAACAGTTCAGGGCACGCATGCTGCATACCATACCATTTTTCAAACTGTTCTAAATCTTGTAAACGGAAGTCTGCGGCAAGGTCAATCACTTTAGTATTTGCAGCCACCAACTCTTCGGCATGCTTCATGGCAACGCCATGCGGTGTCGCAAAGAACACCACATCACATTTTTTCAGTTCATCAATATTCAAATCTGAATATTTGAGTTCGGTATGTCCACGTAAGCTTGGGAACATATCATCTACACGGCGACCGTCTTCTGTACGCGATGTTAATACGCTTACTTGCACATTTGGGTGTCGTAGTAAAAGACGCAATAATTCAACGCCTGTATAACCTGTACCGCCGACAATACCAACTGAAATCACGTGTATTACCTCAAACTTAAACTGTCCATTTCGTAACTGCCTAGTATGACAGGAAGTTTCTGCTTTCTAAACTGTTTTACTTGGAATTTATGCGTTTTTAGTGCTATCGACACCTATTAAGGCACATCCAATATACTCTGTGCAGGCTCAAAACCAATCTGATTTCGTCCCGAATGTTTCGCCTGATATAACAATTGATCGGCAGCTTGTATGGCATATTTTAAGTTGGAATGATGTACTGCAGCCAGTCCAAAACTTGCTGTCACGGCAATATTTTTTGAGGATAATCGTGCATCGGCAATACCTAAACGAATACGATTGGCAATGTTATAAGCCAGCGTGGGGTCATCAATTTGCAATAAGACAATGAACTCCTCTCCGCCGAAACGCCCCACCAAATCGTGCGCACGGACATTTTGCCCAATAATTTGACCGACTTGTTGTAAAATTTGATCACCCACCAAATGCCCATAGGTGTCATTAATTTTCTTAAAATGATCAATATCACACATGAGCAAGAAATAAGACTGTTTAGAGAGCTGATGCAACTTTCGTTTAGCCGCTTCGTTAAAGCCACGTCGATTGAATAAATGTGTTAGCGGATCTCTGAGCCGCTCATCATTGAGTTGATGGATAATATCGCGTACCAAGGTTCCGAGCAGCACTATTGCAAACCACATACTTAAGATAATGCTCGCAGCAAGCATCATCAGCCACCAAACTGAATTTGCCAGCATATCTGCTTCAATATTTCTTAAAAAGAGAAAAATAATGATTCCGCGAACAAAGGTATACAGCACAATAAACAAGTAAGAAAAATCGACTATTTTATTGAGCAAATCAATCCCTTGATAATGTTTAAACATTGAAAACAAAACCAAAGACTCAACCAATGCAATTGAAATGTTCAGAATCAGCATTCTGATCCACAGTTGATCATCTACGTAGGAATAATAACTGAGTGAAAGTAAAGCCATCACGACCAAGGCCAGACACCAATATGGACGTGCATTGGCATTCTTTCTTAAGCCCATGACGTAGGCGCTGGCCCATGCGCCAAACAAATACATACTGCCTAAAATGGGTGCCGACAAAGCCAACTGCTTATTCGACATCAAACTTTGTGCCGCCACAGAAAACGAAGGCACAATATATCCAAGCCCGAGCCACAATAAATATGAGGGAGCCCTAAAAGCAAAATGACATATTAAAAGCAAGCTTCCCATTAAAATCAGGCAAGCTGGAACGATTAATATAAAATAGTGGATATCTGTAAAATTCACATTTGAGGTCTTTGGACTAAAATTGAGGAATGTTTACCTTAGATCATGAAGTTTAGAGCATTTTTTGACTAACGCTCAATCAATCAGAAAAAATTATTTTTAAATTCTGCACGTAAAATTAACTTTAAACGCTTGCCCACCAATGCGGCAATGCGGTTGTTTTTAAGGTTTTTCGATGCTGTTGAAAAGCAGCATCATATTTGGCAACTTCCGCCCAAAAACGTGCACTATGATCAAAATGTTGCGTATGTGCGAGTTCATGCACACAGACATAACGCGTAATGGCTTCAGGAAACAACACTAAAGCACTGTTAAGCATAATGTCGTGTTTGGCACTACAACTCCCCCAACGTGTTTTGGGCTGACGAATTGAACATTGTGCAAATTTTAAACCAGTTTCATGACTAATCTGTTGCAAATAAATAGGCAAGTGCTGTTTGGCATATACAATCACAAAAGATTTTAAATAACTTTCAGGCTGACGGTCACTGATCCAAAGCTGGTGATTGTGCTCATCCAAAATATACGCATTTTTTTGTGTTTTATAGCTCACCGTTAAAGCATTTTGGCGATTAAATAACTGCAACTCTGTGGGCAGGGTTTGATCTATCTGTACCAGATTGGCTTGCTGCTTCTGCCACGTTTCAACCATCCACTGTTCAGATTGATTTAAAAAATCCTGAATTTGCCGTTTGCTACAAAACTTAGGCACGGTTAAACGAATTTGAGTCGGTTCAACACGAAGTCGTAACCGGGTCGCACGTGCATGATGGGTGATTTGAATTTCAGGTAGGTCTGCTAAGGTCATTAATATTATTCTTTTATTGAATCATCCTCCCGACCCTCCTTTTGAAAGGAGGGAGAAAAACATAAGATAAAAATGTTTTTGCTTTTAGCCCCTCTTTTTCAAAGAAGAGCTTAGGGAAGATTTAAAATTAAACAGCGGTACGTTCTTCAATACCGCTGTCTGTTGCAACAACTGCCACATCTGCTTTATTGATTGCAAAAATACCATTACACACCACACCTGGAATGTCGTTAATGGTTTTTTCAAGCTCAAGCGCATTTAAGATATTTAAGTTATAAACGTCTAAAATCACGTTACCATTATCCGTCACCACGCCTTCACGGTAAGCAGGATCACCACCGAGCGCTACAATTTTACGTGCCACAGCTGAACGAGCCATTGGAATCACTTCAATCGGAAGTGGGAAGTCACGCCCCAATTGATCAACCCACTTAGAGTCATCCACAATACAAACAAATTTTCTCGCAATTGAAGCTACAATTTTCTCGCGAGTAAGTGCAGCCCCGCCACCTTTGATCATATGCATATGACGGTCAATTTCGTCCGCCCCATCTACATAAGCATCTAGACCGCCCACAGAGTTCATATCAACCACTTCAATGCCTAATTTCTTTAAGCGCTCAGCCGTTGCTTCTGAACTTGCCACAGCAGCTTCAAGCTGAAGCTCTGGTAAAAGTTCAATTAAGAAATTCACGGTACTGCCTGTCCCTACCCCTAAAATGCCACCTTTAGGTAAGTGCTTTAAGGCAGCTTTTGCAGCAGCTTGCTTTTTTTCATCTTGGGTAGCATACAGACTCATAATTTGGCTCAACTATTTTTTGACATTTGTTGCTGATTTTACAGCCCAAATGTACAGGGGTTTGTTACAATGATCCTCTATTTTAAACTGTTAAATGGGAAATTAACATGCTGTCTCGTTTGGTTCGACAAATATTACAAGCAACAGTCTACGATGTTGCAATCGAAACTCCACTCGAAGCGGCACCTCGAATTAGTGAGAAACTCAATAACAACATTCGTTTTAAACGTGAAGACTTACAACCAGTTTTTTCATTTAAGCTGCGCGGTGCCTATAACCGCATTAGCCAACTTCCTAGAGCTCAACTTGAACGTGGTGTGATTACTGCATCTGCTGGCAACCATGCGCAAGGCGTAGCACTGTCAGGTAAAAAACTCGGCATTCGTGCCATTATTGTGATGCCGAAAACCACCCCAGATATTAAAGTTCAGGCAGTCAAACGCTTAGGCGGTGAAGTGGTTCTCCACGGTGACTCTTTTGATGTTGCCAACAAATATGCAATTCAACGTGCCACAGAAGACGGTATGAGTTTTATCCCTCCCTATGACGATGAACTGGTCATGGCAGGTCAAGGCACGATTGGCAATGAAATTTTGCGTCAATGGCGCGATGTCGACTATGTCTTCGTCGCTGTTGGTGGCGGCGGTTTAATTGCTGGTGTAGCAGCCTACTTAGGCGATGTTGCACCACATGTCAAAGTCATTCCTGTTGAATATGACGAATCTGCTTGTTTAAAAGCCGCATTTGAAGCAGGTGAACGTGTTGTACTGCCTCAAGTCGGTCTATTTGCTGATGGTACTGCGGTAGCACAGATTGGTGAAAAACCATTTGAAGTGATTCAACTCCAAAAGTCGGATAACTCAGGTCCGATCGTTGAGCGTGAAGTGGTTTTAGTCAATACCGATGAAATTTGTGCCGCCATTAAAGACACCTATGATGAGTGTCGTAGCATCGTTGAACCATCAGGTGCCATGGCCTTGGCAGGGATTAAAAAATATGTTGAAAAACACGAGCTGATTGGGCAAAACATCGTCTCAATTGTATGCGGTGCCAACATGAACTTTGACCGTTTACGTTATATTGCAGAACGTACCGAATTGGGTGAACGAAAAGAAGCTATTTTTGCTGTGACCATTCCAGAGAAAAAAGGTTCATTCCTGAATTTCTGCCGAGCGCTACAGGGCCGTAATATCACCGAGTTTAACTACCGTGCGAGCGATGCCAGTGCAGCACAAGTCTTTGTCGGGATTAGCTTAAAAGGCGGCGAAAAAGAGCGTCACGATATTTTTGAAGCGCTGAAAACTCAGTTCGATGTCGATGACTTATCTGATGATGAAGTGGCAAAACTGCATATTCGCTACCTAATTGGTGGGCATGCAGACCTTGAAAACGAGCGTTTGTTCCGTGTTGAGTTCCCTGAACGTCCAGGTGCGCTATTAATGTTCCTCGAACGCCTTGGCCCTACGCATAACATTACCCTATTCCACTACCGTAACCATGGTGCGGCGGAAGGTCGTGTCCTTGTTGGTTTAGAAGCAAGTGATGCGAAACAAAACCCAGATGGTTTGATTGAAACCTTAGAAAGTATTTCGTATCCATATGAAGAAATTACCAATAACCTAGGTTATCAACGTTTCTTAAAATAAAAGATTCAATACATACATAAAACCGCCCTTCGAGGCGGTTTTATTCTATGAGCTGAATCGGCTCTTCATCACCGAACGTATGGTTATACGTGACAATAATTCTGTCAATCAGTTCATCATTATGCGGTACCAACAGCCAATAGGGGTTCTGCCGCTCGATAACCAGTAAACTGAGTTCATAAGGCTCAATAAAAATTTTAATGTGGTTAAAAATAACATCAAAACTAAATTCAAAATCATAACCATGCATGTCTGAGGTTTCTTCTTCCTCACTCTCATACATTTGATAAAAAGACGCCATATCATCATTGATTTGGTTTTTCAGCTCGTCTAAGTCAATACCTAACTGTTGGAGTCGATGGCATTCATCAATACCATTTTGTCGAAAATCATCGAGTTCTATTTTTTGAATGTTTGAATAATAGCTATTCAACCAACGTACAAAGTGCTCGAACTCATCTTGTTCTTCTGGAATTGCGGTATCATTCAATTCTGGAAACGCGATCCTGAGGGATTCATACAGTGTCTTCCGCATTTATATACTCCTTTGGATGAGTGATATATTGGTATAAGGCAAAGCGCGGTTGATCGAAAAAAGCGTGTCTGTATAAAGATGACATCTTGTGAAATTTGGCACAACATTCGTTAACAATCGACGTATAAAAAAATTTAAAGGAAAGATGACATGGCACAATTTGCAGTGATTGGTTTAGGAAGCTTTGGAGCCACAGTTGCAACTCAACTCATTGAACTGGGACATGATGTCATTGGTATCGATAGTGAAAAAAAATATGTTGAAAATATTTCTGAGCAGGTGACCCATGCTGTCATCGCCGACGCAACAGATGAACATGTCCTCGATGAATTAAATATTAAAAACTGCGATGCCGTGGTGGTCGCAATTGGTGAAAATATTGAAGCCAGTATTTTGTGTGTGCTGCACCTCAAAAATATTGGGGTTGAAAAAATTTGGGTCAAAGCCAAATCAAAGTCGCACCATATGATTTTAAGCCATTTAGGGATTAGTAAAATTATTCACCCTGAAGAGGACATGGGCGTACGGATTGCGCAGTCTTTATGCTACCCCATGGTCAGTCGCTATATGGCGCTTGAAGATAACCACTATATTGTCAAAATTGAAATTGATGAAAAACTACAAGGGACTCGCTTCCGCCAATTGATGGATCAAGCACCTGATGTGAAAACATTACTCCATAAACGTGGCAAAGACGTTTTGTATAGCATTGACCCCAATTTAATTTTACAAGTGGGTGATATTCTAGTTGTTGAAGGTTTACTCGAAACATTACGTCGTCTTTCAGCACGGTTCAAATCATGAAAAAAGTCAAAGAATGGCAAACCCAACCAAACAGCACCATTAATTTAAGCCCGCCCAGCCTGCTGGCCTTGGGTTTTTTGAGCTTTATTATTATTGGGACTCTATTATTAAAGCTACCCATTTCACACCACGGTGAACTCAGTTGGATTAACTCTTTGTTCACCGCCAGCTCAGCCGTCACCATTACTGGACTGTCTGTGGTGAATGTCGGTGAAACTTTTACCGTAACAGGTAAAATCATCATTATGCTGCTGATTCAAATTGGTGGCTTAGGCTTTATGACTTTTGCAATTTTAGCCGCACTAAGTCTGTCGACTAAACTGGGTTTAAAGCAACAAATCATGGCGCAAGAGACCATTGGCCAAACCAGCTTATCCAAAGTGTCTTTCACCATTAAAGGGGTACTGCTGTATTCCTTATTTTTTGAAGCGATCGGCACGGTTATTTTGACCATAGCATGGTTAGAAGATTACAACTTCAATCAAGCTCTGTTTTATGCGGCTTTTTATAGTGTATCCGCATTTAACAATGGTGGCTTTTCACTGTTTCCCAACAGTCTAATGAGCTTCTCGGGTCAGTATCTCATTACCTTTACCATCAGTATGTTATACATCATTGGTGGGACAGGTTTTGTGGTATTAATGGACATTAAACGCAGCAAACGTTGGAAAGGCTTAAGTACCAATAGCAAACTGATTTTATCAACCATTGCAGGTTTGAACCTGATTGCTTTTGTTCTTTTATGGGCAATTGAATCGAACAACCCCCTCACCTTAGCGCCAATGAGCTTAGGTGACCAAGCTTTAAATGCATGGTTCCATGCCACAGTGCCTCGTTCATCGGGTTTTAACAGCCTCGATTTGGCACAAATGAAAGATGCCTCGACCCTCGTCACCATGTTACTGATGTTCATTGGGGGCGGCTCGATGAGTACCGCGGGCGGGATTAAAGTAGGTACTTTTATTATTGTTTTACTCAGCGTGATTAGCTTCCTTAGACGTGAAGATGAAATTCGTGTGTTCAATCACTCTGTTTCTCAAAAAACCTCTTTTAAGGCAATGGCTGTCGTCTCTATTACCGCAGCACTTATTTTCTTAGGCATCTTTACTTTATCCTTAATCGAGCCTAATCATCAGTTTATGGATTTGTTATTTGAAGCCATTTCAGCCGCGTGTACAGTCGGTTTATCACGGGGCATCACCGGTGAACTTCAACCTGCAAGTTTATTTATTCTGATGCTCTTGATGTTTGCAGGTCGTTTAGGTCCTTTAACGCTAGCCTACCTGATTGCGACGCCAAAAAAGAGCCGTTTAAAACATCCAGCTGCCGATATTCAAATTGGTTAAAACACCTAACACTTAAACATAAAAAAACCACGTATCAAACGTGGTTTTTTTATGTTTCTAAATTAGTACCAATTCATTAAGGACACGCCCAAGCCCACATAAGTCGCTCGGTGGTTATAATCAATTAAGCTCTCGCCATAACCATCAAACAACTGGAAATGGCCACGCAACTTCCCTGAAATAGGAAAAGCCCAGTCAAACTGTGCAGCACCGCGCGCGTCATCGCCACCTTTTAAACTATGACGCAGCATGAGTGAAAAGTCATGTTCATTCCAACGGTAGAATGCTGTTAAGTCACCCCGTCCGATATAATCCTTAATATCCGGGTTATTATCATCACCTGCATCTTCATCTAGACGGTACCAAGGGCGCAGCATGAGCGCAAAGTTGTCTCTTTCAAACCCCACATTCAACATGACACGGTTCCAACTACGTGACAACGGATCGGAACGACCATTAGACTGGTGGTTGAAAGTTAATCCCAGTAAGCGACCATTTAAACCCAACAGTTCATAATTGGTACGGAAAACCAAACTGGCTTCAGGCTCATAGTTCGTTTCACGGAACGGACGTGATTCATCACTATTATAAAGCTGCCAACGAGAAGACTGGGTATAACCTAACCAAACATCGCCATTGTCCCCAAATAGGTTTTCCACAGCTTTGGTTTTTAAAGACAGTTGGAATTTCGCTTCCATTGACTTTAGGTTCTGATCTTCATCCACCGTATTGGTCGGATTTGGACTTTGTGGAAATTCATTTTTATCTGTTGTCCAAAAACCAGGCATTAAATAGACAGGTTGATAGGCACGAATATTCCAAGTCCCCAGTTTACTTTCGGGTGAAAGCTCCCAACGACTATCCATTAAAGATAAATTTGGCGATATTTTAGGACCTTCAGAAGCGAAAACAGAGCTCACACTTTGTGTAATCTTCCCCGTGATATTTTCGGGTTCTGGCGCAATTTCCATAGCTGCACGTTGCTCAGAAACAATGCGCGGCTTTACTGCTTCAGGAATTTTAAATAATGCATCATAACAAGCCAAACGGTCTGCATTCGATGCCAATGCAACACATGCCTCGGCTGTTGCAGGAGCTGCAGGTACTTCGGAAATTTGTGCATGTGTTTTAGCGACACCCAAAGTACTGAGCACAGTCATGCTCAGTACTAAAGTTGAACGCTCAAATGATTTGAACGCCATACGACCCTCTTATTGTTTTACTGAACTTGTTGAATACTAAAACCTAACTCAATTAAAGTATCACGCTTCGCCATAGGTGCAACCACGGCTTTCGTTGGTTTTTGTTCAAGCAAGTATTGTACCGCCACACGTTGCAAGTCCTCTAAACTCACAGCCAAAAGACGGCTACGTAACTGCTTACGGAAGGCTGGTGTACGTGCATGCAAAAGTGCATAACATGCCGTAATCGCTTCACCCGCTGGTGAACCTGGTTTGTCCATACCAGCAATCAAACCTAAAATTGCTTCTTCAAGCTGATGTGGCTTTTGCTCAGTATTGAGCAACCATTGCACACTGGCTTCAAAGTCATTGAAGGTTTCAGCCAAACGCGGGTCACGGTAGCTATAGAAGCGGAATGAGCATGCGTTGCCATCATAGCTTGCACCACCACCATAGGCCCCACCTTTTTCACGAATTGCACTGTGTAAGAAACCATTACGCAAGTACGCTGCCAGCACCATCAGCGGGGCAGCATCTGGATGTGACACCTCAACGGCTTGATAAGCCGATGAACAGAATTGAACATTCGCTTGAATTAACCATGCCTCATCTGCATCGGTATCAACCTGCTCAGTAGCTTTTAAAGTCACAGTTTGCTCAGGAATAGCTAACTTGTCCCACACGTTTTGAACTTCTTCAACCAAACGGTCTGACTGATGTTCTTCACACACCAGTAAGAACTGTTTTGGTGCTTGTAAAAGTTTTAAGTGAATCGCTTTTAATTCATTGATCAAATCATCATAAGCTGCTGCATCTTTTTCAATACGGCTGACTAGATCGCCTAACCAGTTTAATGCACCCAAGCCCGTGTTGTGATAATCACGTTTTGCCAAAGCACTGTGGTTACGTCCTGCAATTTGCATGGCATAACTGTGGCCTGAACCTGAAAGACGGGATGCCCAACGTGTTTTACGTTGTTGCAATAACTCAACAATGCGATCTTTTTCGTCAAAACGCAGTTGTTCAAAAGCCAGTTTCAACAATGCAATACTGTCAAAATTACTCACCAACGATTTTGTGGTCAGCGTTAACCATGCACTGATTTGATTTTTATCATTTACTTGAGATCGTAAAGAGGCGCCCATACCTAAACCACCACTCACCGCAGTTTGTAGTTGTTGTAGTTCTAGATAGTCATATTGACCTGCACCAACTTCACCCATCAAAATGGACAGCAAGTTAAAGTATGGCGATTGCACTACATCTTGCGGAATCTGGATCAGCACTTGGTTGTAGTAAATACCATTCGTACCCGCATGATAAAGATTCAACGGATAATCGATACGATTTGAGATAATCTCGCGCAACTGCCCTTGTACAATGTGCAGTTCAGCAGGCACATCTTCCAAGCCCACTTTTGGCAAAAGATTAAGGTCATCTGGGGTATCTTGACGGACTTTGAGTGCTTCAGTTTGTGCTTCAATTTCTGCTTTTTCAGCTTCTGTTAGCTGCGCACCAATTTCG
The DNA here is from genome assembly GCF_028649355.1 of Acinetobacter sp. Gutcm_16. Taxonomy (NCBI): domain Bacteria; kingdom Pseudomonadati; phylum Pseudomonadota; class Gammaproteobacteria; order Moraxellales; family Moraxellaceae; genus Acinetobacter; species Acinetobacter sp. Gutcm_16. The sequence continues at coordinate 19,331 of NZ_JAQSUV010000023.1, forward strand.
GTTAAACGTGCTTTTTCTGCCGCCGCTTCCACCGCAGATTTATTGGCATCAGGCACCAACGTCATTTGTACACGGTGCGGGTTATCAATCAAATAGGTTTTGATTAAGTTTGACAACCACATTGGATCTTTCAGTTCTTCTTTCACCGCAGCAATGGCTGAGTCTACATCCCATACAGTGACTGGGTCACTGTGGTGAATTGCACTGCCCAAACCATTTAAAATCAGGCTTAGACCATAAGGCATGCCATCACCATTGATTTCACGTTGGTGCAATTCAATTTGATGTAAAATCGCATCGACCATATTTCGATCGACAGGTTTTGAAGCGACATCTTCTAAAACCTTAAACACACCTGCTTTAAACTCAGCTGTATGCTCAGGATTTGAACCTTGTACGCCACAGTAGAAGGTCATTTCATAATTTGAATCATCTACTCCCATAATCGGGCCAGTAGACTGTGCATAACCACAGGTCTCAAGGTAGTGACGTAACGGAGAAGCCGAATCTTCTAACAGCACACCTTCGACAAGGCGCATACCTAAGCGTAGTTTGATCTCACTGGCTTTAGGCAATAACCACGAAATGATGTGATAAGTTTTGTCTTTTAAATCTTCTGCATCTACCGCATAGGTTTCAGTCACTTCTAGCGGCGCAGTCAAACGGCGCTCTTCTTTAGAAAAGAGCGTTTCACCTTTTGAAAACTTGGCCAAGGCTAAAGTTTCAAACTGCTCTTGTAGATTGTAAGCAGGCTCATTACCAAAGGTCATAAAAACTGCGTTACTTGGGTGATAATGCGACTTGTAGAAATCCACCAACTCAGGATAAGTCAAGTCCGGAATATCTTTAGGGTCGCCACCTGAGTTGTAGTGATAAGTGGTTTCAGGGAATAAGTGGTGCGCTAACTGATGATACAACTGGTCTGAAGGCGAACTCATAGCCCCTTTCATTTCGTTGAAAACCACACCTTTATAAACAGGCTCACCGTTTTCAAGCTCAATGCGGATTCCTTCTTGGGCAAAATCCAACGGATTCAAATTGGCTGCAAAAGCCGCATCTAAATACACTTCAAGTAAATTTTGGAAATCTTTTTTATTCTGAGTCGCAAATGGATACGCTGTCCAGTCCGCCGCAGTAAAGGCGTTCATAAAAGTGTTCAGTGAACGACGAATCATTAAGAAGAACGGATCACGAACAGGAAATTTTTCCGAACCACACAGTGCTGTGTGCTCTAAAATATGCGCTTCGCCTTTTGAATCCATAGGTTGGGTGCGAAATGCAACCAAGAATACATTTTCATCATGATTGGTGGCTAAGTGATAATGCACTGCCCCAGTGACTTTATGTTTATATTCAGACACTAAAATGTCTAAAGCTTCAACATGGTGTTGACGTACCAACTGAAACGCAGGATGTACAGTTTGAGAAATGGTTTCAGTGACATCTACAGTCATGTGATCTCCTAACAATAATTAATACACTGCCTGCATTATAGCTGTAGTTGTCAAAAGATTTCACGCTGAAAACCCGAGTAATTTGCTGGAAATTTGAAAAGCATCTCGGTGCTTTCCAATTTTCAGTCTTTTTGAGGGAAGTGTTCTCAGAAAGTAAAACTAGATGAGATATTTAAAATAATTATAGTTCGGGTGATTTTCCACAAAAACATAGTTTTGCTTTTGATAAAAACTGGCTGCGGATAAATCTGCGGTATTTAAACACAGTGCAGAAAAGTTTGGACGCGCACATTTTTCTAGATGCGCCAACAACTGACGACCCACACCGCTCTTACGGTATTTAGGATGTACATAAAAACGGCGTACGCGCCCAATCCGCGCCTCGATTTCATTTTCACCCCATTGTTGATTTAAACCGCCACAGGCAATCAATTGGTCTTGATCATAGGCCAATAACAACACTTCACCCTTTTGATCAAAACGATTTTTTCCACTTTGATATTCTTCGATCAAGCGGGTCAACGGTTCATATCCTTCTTTTGCTGCATGTTGTGCCAAAGCTTGTATTTGAGGAGGTAATTGTTCTGCCGCTTGAATTAAAATTTCCATCTAAACTTCCTTGAATATGAGCAAAGCCATTTCACTACATTTGCCACGTAAATAAAATGAATTTTCCTCAACAAACTACAGCAATCTTGAGCATTGGTGTAAAATGTCGCTTTATTTTCAATACGTGACGAAAAAAGACATGGCAACTGTTGATCTTTTTGCAATTGGTAATGCACTAATCGACCAAGAATTTAAAGTCTCTGACGACTTCCTTATTCAACAACATTTGCAAAAAGGCACTATGCAGTTAACTGATGGTGAAACACAAGCAGATCTTTACAAAAAATTAAAAGAAACACAAAGCTATAAAGGTCAGGCTTCAGGTGGTTCAGCAGCCAACACCACCGTTGCTTTTAGTGCCTTGGGTGGTTCAGCATTTTATGCATGCCGCGTGGGTAATGATGAGCTAGGGCAAACTTACCTCAATGGTTTACACGAAGCAGGCATTAAAAACACTGAAAAATCAATCAGTGAAGGCGTAACAGGCACGTGTATGGTTTTAGTCAGTGAAGACTCTGAACGCACTATGCATACCTATTTGGGGATCACGGCCGAGTTAACTGAGCAACAAATTGACTTTGAACCCTTAAAAACAGCGAAATGGCTCTATATCGAAGGTTATCTTTCTACCAGCGATAGCGCACGTTTAGCTGTTAAGCAGGCGCGTAAAATTGCCAAAGCTCATGGTGTTAAAATTGCATTAACCCTATCTGACCCTGCGATGGTGCAATACGCGCGTCATGGTCTAGATGAAATGATTGCGGATGGTGTGGACTTATTGTTCTGTAACCAGCAAGAAGCCATGATGTACACTGAAACTGAAACAGTTGAGGCAGCTTTAGCAAAACTTAAAACACTGAGCCAGCATGTGGTGATTACGCTTTCGGCGGAAGGTGCACTTATTTCAAATGCACAGGAAACATTTAGTGTTGAAGGTCGTAAAGTACACGCTATTGATGCCAATGGTGCAGGTGATGCCTTTGCTGGTGCCTTCCTCTATGCCGTGAATGCAGGCTTAGGCTTACATACAGCTGCGCAACTTGCAATTTTGATTTCAAGTGAAGTGGTGTCACAGTTTGGCCCTCGTTTGGCTGTGGCAGATTACGCTGAATTGTTCCAACAACTGCAAAAGGAATGTGCATGATGCAAAAAATTTGCATGACGGAAGACATCCCAGAACGCGAAGCGCGTTCTTTTGAAACACCTAAAGGGGATACGATTTTTATCACCCAACGTGACGGTGCCTTCTTTGCTTACCAAAACATTTGCCCACATTTGCAAGTTGAACTTGAATTTTTGGAAAACCAGTTTTTAGACCGCGACCAAGAATTTATTGAGTGTTCGACCCATGGTGCGCTATTTATGGTGGAAACAGGTGAATGCATTTCTGGCCCATGCCAAGGTGAAGCACTTGAAAAAGTAGCGATTACCGTGCATTCTGACGGCGGGATTTATCTCACAGAAGAATAATGAAATTGGACGTTCACCATGTATGAGTTGCTACATCACCCTGACTTGATGCTCTTTCATTTCAGCTTATTGACTTTAGTCATACTCAGCATGGTGGAAACCTTAGGCTACTTTTTTAAATCACGTCCAAGTCATTTCCTCAAAAGGCTCTCCCCGCAAAAACTGACTGAATCTCCACTGCTGGACGTTAAGTTTTCTAAAGTGCTGATTGTGGTTTTTCTCTTACTTAATTTTAGTGTTGCAGGTTATTTCCTTCAGTTCTGCATCTATGCCAAAGAACAAACGTTTACTTCAGCTTACTATCTGATTTTGCCCGCGCTAATTATTGCAATTTTCTTTACCGTTTTTATGATCCACTGTTTGGATCAAGTTATTAAACCCAGACCTGATAAAAAACAAACCAACTTACTGGGGCGTCTGGCAACCATCTCCAGCGGGAATGCACGTCCTGGTTTTTCGGCTCAAGCTCGCGTTCGCGATGAATATGGTCAACTCCACTATGTGCAAGTTGAACCTGAGTTTGGTGAGCTTGAGTTTCAGTCACAAATTATTCTCATTCGTCTAAAAAAGTCGCATTACATAGCAAAGAAAATTTCAAAATCCAATCAACTTTTTAGTGGTGAAAATACGCGCTAAACAAGCACTCAATCTGACCTCGTTTCAACGCTGTACGTCTATATAAGCATGTTTATCCTTTGCCATGGCCTATACCCTACCAAGATATTGATAGCGTCAGCCTTCAACAAACGCCTTACAACGCGCTGTTTAAATCGAACCCTTGCCTCATCTTCTTGCTCAATCTTTTTAAAGTAATCTTTCATTCACAATCCAGCTTTCTACAATTTAAAAATATTTGCGCAAAATAAGATCAGGATGAGAATTTTACTCTCCGCCTCTGCCTTCAAGCTCATATGACACAATAAAAGACTTTTTAAATATTAATTCGATTTTCAATTCCTAATTTCCTTGTGATGTATGCGACAGATCAAATCATCCATGATTCATATCCGTTAAAATCCATCATTTAAAAGCCCTATCACTTTTATTATCTTAAGACGAATTATCAATAAAATAACGATGAACGTTAAATATAAGCGTTTTAGTCGGATTTAAAGTAAATATATACAAGTATTTTAGTCAGGTATTTAAATATAAACATAAGTAATTTGGTCAACTTTAAAATACAAAAATATTAGTTTATTTTTCATCACATCATTATTTTAAGTTCATGTATTTAAAAGACTTAATAATATATTTTTTATTTAAGTTTAAAGACTATTTATCTTTTGTATGTTTTTGTTTAATAATATATAGCAAGTTAAAAAATAGGCTTTGTGAAATGAGCTTAGTCCCCAAAAATCTCAATCAAAAAGTCACCAGAGAGATTGTGGCCATTTTAATCATTAAGGTGATTATTTTAATGGTTATTAAGAACATCTGGTTTGACGCCCCGACTATTCCTAAAAATTTTGACAATCAAGTTGCTGAGCGTATTGCAGGCAATCCATCCCCAATCAAGGAGACACGTTGATGATATCTGAAAGCGTGGTCGATCTTTCGCGGTTCCAGTTCGCTATGACCGCGATGTATCACTTTATTTTTGTTCCACTTACACTGGGGCTTGCCTTTATTCTTGCCATTATGGAAACCACCTATGTGATTTCAGGTAAAGAAATTTATAAAGACATGACCAAGTTTTGGGGGAAACTCTTCGGTATTAACTTCGCTTTAGGGGTCACTACTGGCTTAACCATGGAGTTCCAGTTCGGGACTAACTGGGCATATTACTCACACTATGTGGGGGATATTTTCGGTGCTCCATTAGCCATTGAAGGATTAATGGCATTCTTCTTAGAATCGACATTCATCGGTCTGTTCTTCTTTGGATGGGATCGCTTATCCAAAGTGCAGCACTTATGTGTGACATGGCTGGTTGCACTCGGTTCTAATATGTCTGCCTTATGGATTTTGGTTGCAAATGGTTGGATGCAAAACCCTGTCGGTTCTGTCTTTAACTATGAAACCATGCGCATGGAACTGGTAGATTTTGGTGCTCTCATTTTTAACCCAGTTGCACAGGTAAAATTTGTACATACCGTGTCTGCGGGTTATGTGACAGGTGCTATTTTCGTCCTTGCTATTTCAAGCTACTACTTACTGAAAAAACGCGATATTCCGTTTGCGCGTCGTTCATTTGCCATTGCCGCAATTTTTGGTTTAGCTTCAACACTTTCAGTGATTTTACTGGGCGATGAGTCAGGTTATGAACTGGGTGATGTTCAAAAAACTAAACTCGCGGCCATTGAAGCAGAATGGGATACTCACCCTGCACCTGCACCCTTTACTTTGTTTGGTATTCCAAATAAAGAAACCATGACTACAGATTATGCAGTGAAAATTCCATATGTGATGGGTCTTATTGCAACACGTTCTTTAGACAAAGAAGTGACTGGTATTAAAGATTTGATCGTACAGCACGAAGATCGTATTCGTAACGGTATGGTGGCTTACTCACAACTGGAAAAACTACGCGCAGGTGATACTTCTCCAGAGCTAAAAGCTGCCTTTGCTGAAACTCAAAAAGACTTGGGTTATGGCTTACTGCTGAAGAAATACACACCAAATGTAGTTGATGCATCTGAAGATCAAATCAAATCTGCTGCAAAAGACACGATTCCGCACGTACCAAGCTTATTCTGGGCATTCCGTGCCATGGTTGTATCTGGTTTCCTTATGCTGTTGTTATTTGCTCTAGCAACCTTTGCTGTGGCAAAACGCAATGCAGAAAACAAACCATGGTTACTGAAGTTCGCACTTTTCGCTCTGCCTCTGCCATGGATTGCTGCACAAACAGGTTGGTATGTTGCTGAAGTAGGTCGTCAGCCGTGGACGATTGGTGAAGTTCTACCTACACACTTGTCAGCATCGAGCTTAAGCACAGGTGATGTATGGGGTTCTATCGCTGCTTTAGCTGCGTTCTATACCGTTCTTTTGATTATTGAAATGTATTTAATGATCAAATTCTCACGTCTTGGTCCAAGTTCGCTTCACACTGGTAAATACCATTTTGAAAAACTTGAAGCAGCTCGTAATGAGGAGACTCAAGCATGATCGAATATGAATTACTCAAAATCATTTGGTGGGTTTTAGTCGGCGTCTTGCTGATTGGCTTTGCCCTCACCGATGGCTTCGATATGGGCTCTATGGCGATCATGCCATTTGTGGGCAAAACAGATGAAGAACGCCGTGCGGCCATCAATACCATCGCTCCGCACTGGGATGGTAACCAAGTTTGGTTCATTACTGCTGGCGGTGCATTGTTTGCCGCATGGCCAATGGTTTATGCAACAGCATTCTCAGGCATGTATTGGGCGCTACTGTTGGTACTGTTTGCCCTATTCTTACGACCTGTAGGTTTTGACTACCGCTCTAAACTGCAAAATACCAAATGGCGTACGTCATGGGACTGGGGTTTAGCCGTGGGTGGTGCTGTGCCTGCACTGGTCTTCGGTGTGGCGTTTGGGAACATGTTCTTAGGCGTGCCATTTAGCTTAGATGATACCGTCCGTTCAACTTATACAGGGAGCTTCTTTGCCCTACTCAACCCATTTGCTTTAGTCTGCGGTCTCGTTAGCTTATCAATGCTATGTGCACACGGCGGTGCATGGCTCATGCTTCGTACCAATGGTGACTTACGCAGACGCTCAGCTCAAGCAACGAAACTTATGGGCATTGTTTACCTCATCTGTTTCTTAGGTGCTGGTGCTTGGTTGTACTTTGGTGGAATCGAAGGTTATACCTTAGTCACTCCATTTGACACCAACGGTGTTGCTAACCCATTGGCAAAAGAAGTGTTGACCAATGCCAACCATGGCTGGATGAACAACTACTCGACTTACCCAATTACCATGATTGCGCCTATCGCTGGTATCTTAGGTGGTTTAATTGTGGTGCTTGCAGCAGGCAAAAACAAAGCGGGCTTTAGCTTCTTAGGTTCGAGTTTAGCGGTCGTGGGTGCAATTTTAACTGCTGGTTTTGCGCTGTTCCCATTCTTAATGCCATCAAGCATTCAACCTGTTGCAAGCTTGACCATGTGGGATGCAGTTTCAAGTAAAACGACGTTAACTGTAATGACAGTTGCAGCATGTATCTTTGTCCCACTCATTTTGTGCTATACCACTTGGTGTTACTACAAAATGTGGGGTGTTATTACCAACACACACATTAAAGAGAATTCACACAGCCTTTACTAAGGCTGTGTCTAAGGAGATCAAATTATGTGGTATTTTGCATGGATTCTCGGCATTTTGATGGCTTGCTTTGCAGGTGTACTCAGTGCTTTGTATATCGAACATCATCAAGACCTTGATGAGGAATAAACCATGACAGACGTTGCTATGGAAAACCAAACTGTAGATAAAAAGCCGAACAAATTTGCGATGCTAATTTCCTGCCTATTGGCCTTTCCACTTGCAGCGGTGTTGTTAGTGCATCCTGCTGCTATGTTGGATGACAATGGTCACTATAGCCATAGTGCACTGATGTATATCATGATTGGTATCTCAGGTGGCTTTATCCACGGCGTCGGGTTCGTGCCACGCCACTGGATTTGGAAATGGCTATTTAGCCCGTTTCTATCGTGGCCACTGATGATCTGGGGTTATTACACCTGGTTCTTCAGTTAAATAAAAAAGCCCTCATTGACTGAGGGCTTTTTTATAGTTCGTTTTTCTTGGATTCTACATTTCAGCCATGACACCAATAATGCCATTAATAATCATATCTACCGCAATCGTTCCAATCAGTAAGGCCGACAGTCGCCCGACAATATCAACATAACGGTCAATATATTTGGCATGCTTATAACGCAAATGGTCATGCGCAAATTTCATTAAAATCATCAAACCACAGGTCAACGCCAAAGTCAGGAAAATAATCATGGCTGCGCCGCTGATTGGCAGTGCCATACCTGTCACCACAGCAGCACTGATGGTTCCTGGGCCAATCATAAAAGGCATGGCAATGGTTCCTGCCAAATGCTCAGGCGCACCACGCATTTCACCAATGGTATCTGCCCCCTGAAACACGTAACGATAACCAATCACCAAGAAGATCAGACCACCAAATATTTGAAAGGCTTCAAAGCGTACATTTAAATATTTACTAAAAATCGCTTCTCCGCCCCATGCAAACAGCATAAATACTATAAAGGCAATGAGACAGCCCTGAATCAAGGCCTTATTAAACACTTTAGCTTCGGAGTTCCGAATCATGCCAATCATGTAAATACTCATTAAAAACGGATTCAGCAATGAGAAAAACAAAGCAAAAGCATGTAAATATGAGGTCAACATGGTTCCTCCTAATTATCCTTGAGGGTCTGGAAATAAGGGACGATTCCCTGGACTGATTCGATTGATATGTAAGAAGGTCATGTGACGTTCATAACGATCCAGCACATCATTAATCACTTGCTCTTTGGTATAACCAACAAGGTCGTTGCCTTGAGAACCTTCATACAAATAAGTTTCAAGACGGTAGTAGAAGCGTTTACCTAGTTTGCCACGCTCACTAAAGGTCGGCGCGATATAACGTACTGGCCAAATTTGATAGACAAAGTTTTGTTCTTCTTCCAAATGTATCATCAAATCTAAATGATACAGATTAGGATCTTCTTCTAGCGCACTCTCTTGAACACTGATGTCGATACCTCGTTTTTGCATTTCCTCTGCAACCGCCATCACAGCCGGTCGGCAGATGTCATCGAGCATACGCCGAGTATCAGTTGTTCCTGGATGGTGCATGACTCGGGACAAACGCTTTTTCCAGTTGAGGATGTCGACATTGCCCACCACGGGTGCAGCATTTAAACTGCTACTGGCTTGTCGGTAGTCTTCTAACCGCAGTGATTTATACAAACCTGCCATGACCAAGAACATCACAAAACTAAACGGCAACCCCATAATAATCGTGGCATTTTGTAGTGCCGTAATCCCGTTAGCCATCAACATTGCAAGGGTCAACAAACCAATGGCTATGGCCCAGAATACACTCAACCATCGCGGTGCATCATGATCGACATTGGTAAATTGAGTGGTGAAATTACCCAATACCAGTGCACCAGAGTCCGCTGAGGTCACATAAAACAATAAGCCCGTAATTGTGGCTACACCTGCAATAAACGGAAACCATGGATACTGTGCTAGCAAGTCATAAAAACCATGCGCAGGATTTGCAATGACACTTTGTGCAAGGGCCAAATTACCATCAAAAATCACACTATGTAGTGCACTATTTCCAAATATTGATAACCACGTGAGTGTGAAAAATAAAGGAATAATGAGCGTTCCGCTAACAAATTCACGAATGGTTCGACCACGTGAAATCCGTGCTAAAAACAAACCTACAAATGGTGACCAAGCCACCCACCATGCCCAAAAGAACAATGTCCAACTGTTCATCCATTCTTTGGGTTGTTGAAAGGCAAAACTTTCCAAAGTCATACTTGGAAAACGGTTAATGTAGTCCCCAATATTTTGCACAAAAGCATTCAGTAAAAATTCGGTATTGCCTAAAAACAAAATAAACAGCATCAACCCGACAGAAACATAAATATTGATCTCGGAGAGAACTCGCAGTCCCTTATTCACCCCTGAAGTCACTGAAATAATGGTCATTGCCACCGCAACCACAATTAATGCGGTTTGCATCCAGAGGTTTTCAGGTAAATCGAACAACACATGTAAGCCATAGTTCAGCTGTACTACCCCGATCCCGCAGGTCGTGGCAATACCAAAAATAGTCCCGATGACCGCAGCGGTATCAACACTATGACCGATCGGCCCATGAATCTTATTGCCAAAGATCGGATATAAAGCAGAGCGAATGGTCAGTGGTAAGTTATAGCGATAACTAAAATACCCTAATGCCATGCCAATCAAGGCATACATACACCATCCAGTTAGACCATAGTGAAATAGCGTCCACACCATGCCTTGACGTGCAGCTTCTAAGGTCTGCCCCTCACCCACAGGTGGATGCATATAGTGGGATAAAGGTTCCGCCACCGAGAAGAACATTAAATCGATGCCGATCCCAGCTGAGAACAACATTGCAGACCAACTTAAAAGACTAAATTCAGGTTTGGAATGTTTGGGGCCTAATTTGATGTTGCCGTAGCGAGAACAGGCAATAAAAATGACAAAGACCATATACAAAGTCGCTGCGAGTAAGTAATACCAACTAAAAGTTGAACTCACCCACGCCAAGACTGTATTTAAGGTTCGATTGGCAAAGTCATTAAACAAAATGGTGGTAATAGAAAAAATTAAAATAATGAGAGCTGAAATATAAAAGACCACACCATTTAAACGGTCTTTAGGCGCTAATGTTTGATCATCAACTGCTCTTGGATTATCTGTCGCCATACAATCCTCAAGAAAGTAAATAAAAAAAGACAAAAGCCAATTTTTAAACTTCTCGTGGTCGAGAGCTTAAAAATCGACTAACGAAAACGACAGTATTTTTATCAGAAATAAAAACGCTATCTTCTTTAAACCTGAAGGTTTAAATCATTTATGCGGTGCATTTGCTACACAGTTTTAAAATGTGAGCCACCCTTGTTCATCGATATTTTGATAGAAATCTTACACATATCTCCCTTCAACATGACTATAAGAGCTTTCTCAACTCGAAAAAAGTATAAAACCGTAAGCCTATAGCTCATCAGCTCACTTTTCTGAATGATGTTCTGCAATTAAACCCTTATGGCACATCCTTTTGATAAATAAAAAGTTATTTCGAATACTCAAAGCAATTTAGCAGTATTTTGCTTCGAATTTAACCATAAGTGTACTTTTTATTGATTGAACGTTCAATCAATAAAAAGTATCATAAAAAAATGCTATGATGCTTTCCATGTAAGTTATTGAATCTAACGTCTTTAAATTTAAGGAAAATTGTTCTGGATTGTCATGAATAAACGTAGAGTAAAACCTGAGCATGAGCGTCGTGAAGAAATCATTAATGCTGCCTATGCAGTCATTTATGAGGTGGGCTTATCCAACACCACCATTGCTCAAATTGCGAAAAAAGCACAGCTTTCTACGGGCATTGTGAGTCATTATTTCGGTGATAAACAAGGCCTCATTCACAGTTGCATGCGTCAAATGCTGAATGTCTTAGCCGAGACCACGGCGAGCTATAAAGCAAAGGTGGTGCAGCCCAGTCCAGAACATTCGCTCAAAGCCATTATTGATGCAAACTTTGACATCAGTCAGGTCAACAACACTGCTATGCGGGTTTGGCTCGATTTTTGGTCTGCCAGTATGCACCTACCCGACTTAGGTCAACTGCAACGAATTAATGACCAACGTCTTTATTCAAATTTGAAGTTTTATTTCTTGCAGCTCATGCCGAAGTCACAGGCAAGCCAAGCCGCTAAAGGGCTAGCAGCACTGATTGATGGATTATGGTTACGTGGAAGTTTAAGTGGTCATCAAGCATTTGATCGTGATTTGGCACGTTCTATTGCATACGACTATGTCGATATGCAACTTCGCTTAATTCAACAGATACGGCAGGAACAACAAAATGAATGATGTACAGCTTCACTCGCTTTATATTCACGGACAATATTTCAATGCCACCAGTGGTCAAACCTTTGACAGTATCAACCCTGCTACAGGTGAAGTCATTGCTACCATTCAACAAGCATCCAAAGCTGATGTCGATACAGCCGTGCAAAGTGCTGTACAAGGGCAGCGTGAATGGGCTGCCAAGACGGCAATCGAACGTGCCCGTATTTTACGTCGAGCAGTCGATATTTTACGTGCACGTAATGATGAGTTAGCACGCCTAGAAACACTCGATACAGGTAAAGCATTTAGTGAAACTTCTACTGTGGACATTGTCACTGGTGCAGACGTTTTAGAATACTACGCAGGACTTGCAACTGCCATTCAAGGTGAACAAGTGCCACTACGTGAAAGTAGTTTTTTCTACACGCGCCGTGAACCTTTAGGCGTAGTGGCAGGGATTGGCGCTTGGAATTATCCAATCCAAATTGCACTTTGGAAATCAGCTCCTGCCCTCGCTGCTGGGAATGCCATGATTTTTAAACCCAGCGAAGTGACCCCTCTTACCGCCTTAAAGTTAGCAGAGATCTATAATGAAGCAGGCGTACCTGCTGGTGTTTTCAACGTGGTACAAGGTTTTGGTGCTGACGTGGGTCAATGGTTGACTGAACACCCCGACATTCAAAAAATTTCGTTCACAGGTGGTGTGGCAACGGGTAAAAAGGTCATGGCGAGTGCTGCGGCTTCTAGTCTCAAAGAAGTCACCATGGAACTTGGCGGTAAATCCCCTCTGATTATTTGTGCTGATGCCGACCTTGACCACGCAGCCGATATTGCAGTGATGGCAAACTTCTTTAGTTCAGGCCAAGTGTGTACCAATGGGACACGCGTTTTTGTCCCTAAAAATTTGAAATCTGCATTTGAACAGGCTGTGATTGAACGTGTCAAACGTATCCGTATAGGTGACCCTATGCAGGCTGAAACCAACTTTGGACCTTTAGTCAGCTTTCCGCATATGGAAAAAGTCTTGTCTTATATTGAGTCGGGCAAACAACAAGGTGCGACCTTATTGACTGGTGGACAACGTGCCACTGAAGCAGCGCTTGCTCAGGGCGCATATGTATTACCGACCGTGTTCACCGACTGTCATGACGACATGCACATTGTGCAAGATGAAATCTTTGGTCCGGTCATGAGCATTTTAAGCTATGACAGTATTGAAGAAGCTATTCAACGTGCCAACAACACCAGTTATGGTTTAGCTGCGGGTGTGGTAACACAAGATATTTCCCAAGCGCATCGCATTATTCATCAGCTTGAGGCAGGGATTTGCTGGATCAATACATGGGGCGAATCCCCTGCTGAAATGCCTGTAGGGGGTTATAAACAGTCAGGAGTCGGACGTGAAAATGGCATCACCACACTTGAACACTATACCCGTATCAAATCGGTTCAAGTTGAACTGGGTGAATACCAAAGTATTTTTTAAAGTCTGAATTTTAACTATCTAAATCCTTACTTCCTTTTTATTTATTCTTTTTTTCATCCTCAACTCAACATGTGGCCACGTTCTCATGCAACGTGGCCCTGCCATAGAAAAAGGATCATTATGCATTCTCAACACTACGATTATATTATTATTGGTGCAGGTTCTGCGGGTAACGTACTGGCTGCTCGTTTAACAGAAGACCCCGATGTTTCGGTACTGTTACTCGAAGCAGGTGGTCCTGATTATCGTCTCGACTTCCGTACCCAGATGCCTGCTGCCTTAGCCTATCCCTTGCAAGGTCGTCGTTATAACTGGGCGTATTTAACCGACCCAGAACCTCATATGAATAACCGCCGCATGGAATGTGGTCGCGGCAAAGGCTTAGGCGGCTCATCCCTAATTAATGGCATGTGCTATATCCGTGGAAATGCCATGGATTTAGAACAATGGGCCAGCTTGAAAGGCCTTAAAGACTGGAGCTATGCGGACTGTCTGCCTTATTACAAAAAAGCTGAAACCCGTGATATTGGTGGCAATGACTATCATGGCGATGCTGGCCCTGTTTGTGTCGCCACACCTAAAGCAGACAATAACGTGTTATTCCACGCCATGGTTGAAGCGGGTGTGCAAGCAGGCTATCCACGCACTGATGACTTAAATGGTTATCAACAAGAAGGTTTCGGCCCAATGAATCGAACCGTAACCCCTAATGGGCGACGCTCAAGCACAGCACGTGGCTATTTAGATATGGCCAAAGGCCGAGCGAATCTAACCATTATCACCCACGCCATGACCAATCAAATTTTGTTTAGTGGCAAACAAGCGATTGGTGTTGAATATATTCAAGGTGCTAATCAAAACAACTTGCTTCAGGTCTATGCCGATAAGGAAGTTTTACTTTGTGCAGGGGCGATAGCATCACCGCAAATTTTGCAACGTTCAGGTGTGGGTTCAAGCACCTTACTTCAATCCCTCGACATTCCAGTCGTGCATGACTTACCGGGTGTCGGTGAAAACCTGCAAGACCATTTAGAAATGTACTTACAATATAAGTGTAAGCAACCTGTTTCTCTCTACCCTGCTTTAAAATGGCAAAATCAACCTGCAATTGGTGCAGAGTGGTTGTTTAACGGAACAGGGATTGGAGCAAGCAACCAGTTTGAAGCAGGTGGCTTTATTCGATCATCCAAAGAGTTTGCTTGGCCAAATATTCAATACCACTTCTTGCCTGTTGCAATTAACTATAATGGCAGTAATGCCGTCAAAGAGCATGGATTCCAAGCCCATGTCGGTTCGATGCGCTCACCTTCACGCGGTCGAGTACAGGTGACATCTAAAAACCCTTTCGACCATCCAAGTATTTTATTTAACTACATGTCGACAGAACAAGACTGGCAGGAATTTCGTGACGCGATTCGAATCACCCGCCAAATCATGCAGCAACCTGCGCTTGATCCTTACCGTGGCGAAGAAATCAGTCCCGGAAAAGATGTGAGTAGCGATGCTGAATTAGACGAATTTGTACGTAATCACGCCGAAACGGCTTATCATCCATCCTGTAGTTGTAAAATGGGTGAAGATGATATGGCGGTAGTTGATGGGCAAGGTCGCGTGCATGGCCTGCAAAGTTTACGTGTGGTGGATGCATCAATTATGCCGCTGATTATCACGGGTAACTTAAATGCAACCACCATTATGATGGCTGAAAAAATCGCGGATCAAATCCGTGGCCGCACAGCCCTACCTCGCTCTCATGCACCTTTTTATCAAGCTGAAACTGAATAAGTTTTAATAGCTCAGCACCTGACTTTAATTATCTTTAAAATAATAAGGTCAGGTGATTATTCATTTTTTCTTAAACAACCATGCTGCGTTTTGTATACATAATGCTATTTCTATTAGTATCCAATTTATTCATTTTAGCTTTTAAAATATTGAATGCCTGTATATATATTCAACATCAATATCTTAATTATCAAATCTTAACAAGAATAAACACCAATAAAAACAATGATTAATCTTACACATCACTCATATTTATAGTTCAACCCAACCCATTTACAATAAAAATTACTAAGTCAATACATATTTAGTCTAAAATATTCATAAATCAGGACTGTGTGATAGGCTCAAAACTTATATTTTTGTGCGCTTTTCAGCTTTTAAGTATTACTTCAACTATACCAAGCTGGTCATTTATAAGCAGCTCTATCATTCTTCTTATTTTTTTATTCTTTTCGCTATAAAGCGATCCAAAACCTGCTCCCCAAGGTCATAATCGCATGAACAAATTCTTAAAATACCTTTTGGTATTAATCGTACTGCTTATTATTGCAGTCGTAATTTTCTTATTTAGACCCGTCACGTCTAAAAAAATCCAAACCACCAGCAATGAGCCTGTTGTTGACGCAGTCTTAGTCGGCGGTGGGATCATGAGTGCAACTTTAGGCACATATCTAAGCGAGCTTGAGCCAAACTGGCAAATTCGCATGTATGAACGCCTAGACAATGTTGCACAAGAAAGCTCAAACGGCTTCAACAATGCTGGCACAGGCCACTCTGGCTTTATGGAAATGAACTATACCTCTGAAAAAGATGGAAAAATGGACATTTCTAAAGCTGTGAACGTTGCGGAACAATTTGAAGTTGCAAAACAGTTCTGGTCTTATCAGGTGAAAGAAGGCGTTTTGGGTCAACCAAATAGCTTTATCAACCCTGTACCGCACATTGCCTTCGTTTGGGGCGATAACGTGAATTTCCTCGAAAAACGTTATGCTGCAATGGTTAAAAACCCAATGTTCTATGGCATGAAATTCTCTGAGAATCCTGCTGAAATTAAACAATGGGCACCATTGGTAATGAATGGCCGCGATGCTGCACAGAAAGTAGCTGCAACACGCATGGATGTAGGTTCGGATGTGAACTATGGTTCGATCACCACTCAATTGGTCGATCACCTTAAAAAACAATCTAACTTCAAACTACAAACATCGACTGAAGTGACTGGCATTAGCCAAAACGATGATAAAACTTGGACGGTTGCATTTAAAAACCTCACCACAGGTAAAACAGATCACGTGAAAACGCGCTTTGTCTTTATTGGTGCAGGCGGTGCAGCGGTTAAGCTTTTACAAATGACAGGCTTACCAGAAGCGAAGCAATATGCTGGCTTCCCTGTAGGTGGCGTGTTCTTAATGACCGACAACCCGAAAGTCACTGAAGGTCATACTGCAAAAGTTTATGGTCGTGCTGAATTAGGCGCGCCTCCAATGTCTGTTCCACATATTGATACACGTTATATCGACGGTAAAAAATATGTATTATTTGGTCCATTTGCGACTTATTCAAACAAGTTCTTAAAACAAGGTTCTCAGCTTGATTTATTGAAATCAACCACGAAGAACAACGTTTTACCAATGACTGCTGTTGGTATGGAAAATCTTGATTTGGTGAAATACTTAGTTAGCCAAGTCATGATGACCGATGCCGACCGTTTTAATGAATTGAAAAAATACTACCCTGATGCAAAACCAGAAGACTGGCGTATGAATCAAGGTGGTCAACGTGTACAAATCATTAAGAAAGAACCAGGCAAACCTGCAAGCTTACAATTTGGTACCGAGATTTTTGCATCACAAGATGGTGCTGTGACTGCCCTATTAGGTGCTTCACCAGGCGCTTCGACTTCTCCTTATATTATGTTGAGCTTGCTTGAAAAAGCATTCCCACAACAAGTAGAAGGTAAATGGAATCCGAAATTACATGAAATTGTAAAATCGTACCAACAAGAACTCAGCACCAATCCTGTTCTTCTTGACCAAATTCGCCAATACACCAGCACAACCCTAGGTTTGAAATATACACCTATGGCTAAAGCTGCAAATGACGAAACTGTTGCGGTAGCAAAAGCACAGTAATCTGTTTTAAACCCTAAAAAGGATGGACTTTGCACCATCCTTTTTTTAATTCATATTTGAAACTATTCTGTTTATGTCGCTTTTCCATTCCGACGCTTTTTTGGCTTTTCGTTCACGTGATTTTTCACTTCTGAGTGTAAATCAATTGTGCTTAATTCTAGCCATCATGATTCAAGAAGTCGTCATTGCCTATAGTGTCTATCAACTCACTCAAAATCCACTCAGCCTTGGCATGATTGCCTTAATTGAGTTACTTCCCTTTATTTTCCTCTCCCTTATTAGTGGCGACTGGGCTGACCGCTATAACCGACAAAAAATTGTGCAGTGGAGTTTTAGCTGTAGCACCCTAATTCCCTTATTATTTATTGTTCTTTTTTCTCAATACCAACAACAGCACATTCAACAAAATACACTTTTATGCGGCATTTATAGCCTCATCTTTTGCTTAGGTATACTTAGAGGTATTTACAGTCCATCTTTTAATTCATTACGCCCTTTTCTAACCCCAGAGTCAGCCTATAGCAATGCAGCCACATGGACTGCCCTCATTTGGCAAATGGGCGGGATTTTAGCGCCCTTATGCGCAGGACTTTTACTCGGCCAACTTGGGCTTAAAAAAACCCTCTTGATTGTTTTTTTCTTGTGTTGCGTGGGTAGCATCTGCTTATTCGGATTAAGCGCTCGCGACTTCCCTAGCACGCATAAACAACATTTAAGCAAAAGCTTAAAAGAGGCCTATTTATTTATCTTTAAACATCCACTGATGTTTTGGAGTATGTTACTTGACCTCAGTGCCATGCTTTTTTGTAGTGTCATTATCTTACTGCCTATTTTTGCACACGACATCCTACATCTCGGCGTTGAAGGCCTAGGTATACTCAGAGCAGCACCAGCCATTGGCGCCTGTATCATGATGTTGATGTTGACCTGTTATTCTCCGATGCAAAATGCATGGAGAAACATGCTCTATAGTAGTTTTGCAATTGCTTTGTGCACTTTAGCCTTTGCACTATCCCCCCATATTTGGCTCTCAGTCTTCTTCCTTGTTTTGATTGGCGCCTTTGATAGCATCAGCATGATCATTCGACAAACTTTATTACAGCAACTCCCCCCAAAAGCACTATTAGGACGTGTAGCAGCTTTAAATGGCATCTTAGTGACTTCAGGTAATCAACTCGGTGCCCTACACATGAGCCTGATGACGCGCTATTTTTCTGTGGTGCCAGCAGTACTTATTGGCGGGACGCTGTGTTTAATAATCTGTGGTCTAAGCTCTACTCGTACGCGACATTTACTCAACCCATCTCCAACACAACAAAAACATGTCACCGTCACAAGAATCAAATAGCATGTTAAGCTTCAAATCTCCTTTTAATATGATGTGAGTTTTCAATAGAGCAAATTATGAAACAGATTCTCCCCTTTTCACACACTCTCTATGTCAAACTCTATTCTTTCGTACTATCCATGTTGTTGGCTTATTGCCTATTCAATGCAATCTATAGTGTGATTATTGGTGGAAAAAGTGCATACCTTTTCAGTAGTCTGATTTTAATATTTCAAACAATTACTGTTTTTAAAGCATCTGTAAATAAAAAGATCTATAACTACATGGGATTGATTGGACTCATTCTAATTCTGATTTATCTCAATCATTGGATGTTTCTTTCTCAGTATGAAAGTATTGCCATTCTTCCCTCAGTCATACTCACCGCACTTAGCTTAGGCTATTTTTCACAGCAGCACTTGCATTTAAATCTATTGAAGGCGGCTTTAATTTTTGGGCTTTTAGTATTAGCCTATACGCAATACCATGACTTGAATACTCTACAAAACTATTATAATAGCCTGCATACAGGTGAAACATGGCAGCAATATGGTGCTTTATAAAGATCAAAAAAACCGTTAGAGTTTTCTTCTTATTTTAAGCACAAAAAAGCCAGCAATATCGCTGGCTTAATTCTTTTAGACTTTAGCGATGAGTATGAATTGACATCACGATACCCATGCTGGCCAACATGGTAATCACCGCGGTTCCACCATAACTCATCAGTGGCAATGGATCACCTGTTACAGGTAAAATCCCACTGACCATCCCCGAGTTTAACAACACAAAGAAGAAGAATGTTAAGCCCACAGCACCCGCGTATAAACGCCCAAAATTATGAAAGCTGTTCATACCAATAATCAAACAACGAATGATAATGGCCGCAAACAAACTAAACAGCAAGAACACCCCAATAAAGCCAAACTCTTCCGCATACGTAGACATAATGAAGTCGGTATGGTGCTCAGGCAAATACCCCAAATGTGACTGTGTGCCCTCTGTAAAACCCTTCCCCATTAAACCACCTGAACCAATGGCAATCTTGGATTGGATAATATTCCAACCCGCACCCAATGCATCTGACTCTGGATCAAATAAAGTGAGTACTCGCTTTTTTTGGTACTCTTGCAAAAAGAACATCCAAAGTAAGGGAGCGACAACAGCCAATGCGCCACAGGCCAAAGCAATGAGCCGCCAAGAGATACCGCTGAGGAAAATGACGCACACACCAGGAATCAAGAGACCTAAGTTTAAGTCGGGCTGCAAAGCCGCCAATAAAAACGGCAACATCATGATACCCAACGAAATCACAATATGCATAAACTTAGGCGGGAATGCGCGGCCTGCAAAGTACCACGCCATCATCAAAGGCATGGCAAACTTCATAAACTCAGAAGGCTGCATACTCCCAATACCCGGTAGACTAATCCAACGTCTGGCTCCCATGCGGGTTTCGCCCACCACCAAGACCAATACCATTAAAATCACAGCGAAAATGAAAAAATAAGGACTAATGGCCTGATAGACTTTGGGTGGAATTTGCGCACAGATAATCATCACAATGAAGCCAACAGCAAAACTCGTGGCTTGGCGAAATACCATGCCCATATCTTGTGCTGACGCACTATAAATAACCAACAATCCCAACACGGCATTTAAAATCAGAAAGCATAAAAGCCATGGATCTAAATGTAATTTAGCCCAGCGAGATGAGTCATGTTTAATGCTTCTACCGTCACGTAAAGACTGACGTAAAAAACGATACTGCTGTGATGGTATCATTTGCGTAAATTGAATGAGCTAAAGACAGGGCAAATTATAAGTTCAAAGTGTTTTAGATAACATCATTCAAACCCATATTTCTGTAGTTTTAGCTCAATAAATCTAAATAATTTTTATTGTGCCGCCAAAATCAGGCGCGCAAGCTCAAGGTCATCTGGATAGGTAATTTTAATATTATCGGAGCGCCCTTGTACGACTTGAACCTTTTCACCAACAAACTCTAAAGCACTAGCTTCATCTGTAATTAAGGCTTGTGCCTCTAGTGCATGTTCAATTGCTTTTTTCAGTACCCCCAGTTTAGCAATCTGCGGGGTTTGTGCCTGCCAAAGCTGTGAACGGTCAATGGTTTCTTGAATATCTTGCGCTAAAACCACACGCTTTAAAGTATCTCTAACAGGAATAGCTAAAATCGCCCCTGTATTGGACTGAATAGCAGTATCAACCAGTCTCACTAAACAATCCTGCGTGACACATGGACGTGCTGCATCATGCACAAAGACCCAGTCGTCAGCATCAGCGATTGTGGCAAGATAGTTGAGCGCATTAAGCACTGAGTCTACACGCTCAGCACCACCTTCACAAAAATGTGCTTTTTCTATGTTGGTAAAAGGCAAGCTTTGAGCAACATCATCATCTAAACCAATCGCCAAAACATAGCCCTGCAATGGCAATTGATTAAGACGTGAAACCGTATGTTCAAGTACGGTCTTTTGTCCAATCATTTGATATTGTTTTAGTTCAGTTTTAGAAAAGCGACTACCCGAGCCAGCAGCAGGAATAATAGCCCACAATTTATGGGGTAGCTGGAGGGGTTTCAGGCTCATCGTCTTCATTGGTTCGCAAATCAATTTGGGCGTTAGGATCAATATAAACAGGCTTATATTGAGTACTGATGGTACTCATTTGAATAAACGTTTCTCGAGGTTTGATTAAACCCAAGTCCAAGCGCGCATGCTCTTCAATGGCTTCAATACCATTTTTCAAATCATACACTTCTGCCGCCAAGACACGATTACGTTCTTTTAAGTCGTTATTAATTTCAGTTTGTTGTTGGATTTTTTGTGTGAGTTGTAAATGGTCTTGATAACCACCCTCACCAAACCAGTATAAATACTGAAACCCTGCGATCAAAATGATCGCAAGGCCTAGTAGTACTTTACTCATCAACGAGTCGAATACATTGAACATTGACATCAGTCGCTTAGTTTAAACCTTTAAACTCAGCTTTACCGCGGTAAGCAGCATTTGTCAATTCTTCAATACGAAGCAATTGGTTGTATTTCGCTACACGGTCAGAACGGCACAGTGAACCTGTCTTGATTTGACCAGCCGCAGTACCCACCGCAAGATCAGCAATCGTAGAATCTTCAGTTTCGCCAGAACGGTGTGAAATTACAGTAGAGTAACCATTTTCTTTCGCAAGATAGATTGCATCTAGAGTTTCAGTCAACGTACCAATTTGGTTGTATTTAATTAAGATAGAGTTACCTACTTTCTCATTAATACCACGTTGAAGGATTTTCGGGTTTGTAACGAACAAGTCATCACCCACCAACTGGATTTTGTCACCAAGGATTGATGTCAAGTAAGACCAACCTTCCCAATCTGACTCATCTAGACCATCTTCAATAGAGATAATTGGATATTGGTTTACAAGTCCAGCTAAATAGTCAGAGAACTGGTTGCTTGTGAATGCTTTATTGCCTTCACCAGCAAGGATGTACTGACCATTTTTGTAAAATTCTGAAGACGCACAGTCAAGCGCAAGCATAATGTCAGAACCTGCTTTGTAACCAGTTTGACCAATCGCTTCAAGAATAACTGTGATTGCTTCTTCGTTTGAACGTAAGTTCGGCGCAAAACCACCTTCATCACCTACAGCAGTGTTTAAACCTTTTTTGTTTAAAACTGATTTTAGAGAATGGAAGATTTCAGCACCCGCACGTAATGCTTCAGAGAATGAGGTGAAGCCTACAGGCTCAATCATAAACTCTTGAATGTCTACGTTGTTGTCTGCATGCGAACCACCATTGATGATGTTCATCATTGGTACAGGCATAGTCAAAATGGTTTGACCACGTAAGTCTGCGATGTATTGGAAAAGAGGAATTTTCTTTTCATCAGCAGCAGCACGTGCAGCAGCGAGCGAAACAGCTAAAGTTGCATTCGCACCCAATTTTTCTTTGTTTTCAGTACCATCAAGTTCGATCATCGTATTATCGATGTCTTTTTGTTCAAATACTGATTTACCCACTAAAGCATCACGGATAATCGTGTTTACGTTGTTAACCGCAGTTTTAACACCTTTACCCAAATAGCGTGCTTTGTCACCATCACGAAGTTCTAAAGCTTCACGAGAACCAGTTGAAGCACCAGATGGTGCACATGCACGGCCAACTACGCCAGATGCTAAGATTACGTCTGCTTCGATGGTTGGGTTACCACGAGAGTCCAAAATTTCACGTGCACGAATGTCAACGATTTGGCTCATGAACAATTCCTCAGTTGATTAATAACGAGATGCTTTAGATGGCATCAATGAGTTTATAATTTAGTGTGTATCTAGCTTTTTGAAACCTTTAACCAAGGTGTCCAATTCTTTTAGCTGTGCCAAGAAAGGCTCAAGTTGAGACATACGCAATGCGCATGGTCCATCACACTTAGCTTTTTCTGGGTCTGGATGCGCTTCTAAGAATAGACCTGCTAAACCTGTTGCCATTCCCGCGCGAGCAAGTGTCGTGATTTGCGCACGACGACCGCCCGCAGAATCCGCACGACCACCCGGAGTTTGAAGCGCATGGGTCACATCAAAGAACACAGGGACATTCATTTCTTTCATGATGTCAAAGCCCAACATGTCTACAACCAAATTGTTGTAACCAAATGCCGAACCACGTTCACAAATAATGAGCTTGTCATTCCCAGCCTCTAAACACTTATGCAAAATATGGCGCATTTCATGTGGTGCAAGGAATTGTGCTTTTTTGATGTTAATGATGGCATCAGTTTTTGCCATCGCTTCAACCAAATCAGTCTGACGACTTAGGAAAGCAGGAAGTTGAATAATATCCGCAACTTCCGCTACAGGGGCAGCTTGGTAAGGTTCATGTACATCAGTAATGATGGGTACATTAAAATGTTTTTTAATGTCAGCTAACCACTCAATCCCTTTTTCTAGGCCTGGTCCTCGAAACGAGTTCAAGCTTGAACGGTTGGCCTTATCAAAACTGGCTTTAAATACGTAAGGAATCTCCAAACGCTTGCAGATATCGACATAGGTCTCTGCAATTTCAAAAGCCAAATCTTTAGACTCAAGTACGTTCATGCCGCCGAATAGTACAAATGGCAAGTGGTTTGCCATTTGTATATCGCCTAAACGTACAATTTCTTGTGGTTTTAATTGTGACATTTAAACTTCCTAGTTTATTGCTTAACCCAAATTACTTCGCTTTTTTGTACTGTGCTTTCGCAGCATCAATAAAACTAGCAAATAATGGGTGTCCATCACGTGGTGAACTTGTAAATTCCGGGTGGAATTGTACAGCAATAAACCAAGGATGTTGAGGAATTTCAACTGTTTCTACTAAGTGCTGTACAGGTGAATAGCCCGAAATTTTCATGCCAGCTTCTTCAAGCGCTGGAATAAAACGGTTATTCATCTCATAACGGTGACGGTGACGTTCAATAATATCTGCTGAACCATACACTTCACGTGTTTTAGTCCCTTCAACCAATTCTGATTTTTGAGCACCAAGACGCATCGTACCGCCAAGATCAGAGTCAACATTACGCTGTTGAACTTCACCACGCTCATCTAACCATTCAGTGATTAGACCAATCAATGGAGACTTAGTCGAACGGTTGAATTCAGTCGAACTCGCGTCACTAATACCCACGACATTACGTGCATATTCGATCACAGCCAACTGCATACCTAAACAGATACCCAAGAATGGAACACCGTTTTCACGTGCGAATTTAATCGCTTGCATTTTCCCTTCAGTACCACGTTCACCAAAACCACCCGGTACCAAGATTGCATCCATATCTTTCAATACTTCATTGACATCTTGGCTTTCAAGTTCTTCAGCATTGACATAGTCAATTTGAACTTTAACGCGATTTTGAATGCCCGCATGTAAAAGCGCTTCATTCACAGACTTATACGCATCTGGAAGTTCAACATACTTACCAACCATTGCAACACGAACCGTGTATTCAGGGTTTAGTAGCGCTTCTACAACATTGTCCCAATCTGTTAAATCAGCTTCAGGCAAGTCATTGAAACCAAAACGTTCACAGATTAAGTCGTCAACATTTTGCTCATAGAATGTACGCGGAATTTGGTAAATGCTGCGCGCATCTTTACACACCACAACTGCACGTGCTTCAACGTTTGTGAACAAGGCAATTTTACGGGTCGTGTCTGCATCAACATCATATTCAGTACGACAAATTAAAATGTCAGGCTGAATACCAATCGATAACAATTCTTTTACCGAGTGCTGAGTTGGTTTAGTTTTCAACTCTGCCGCAGATTTGATATATGGAAGCAAAGTTAAGTGCATAAGCATAGTGCGCTTATGACCTAGTTCAACCATAAGTTGACGTACAGATTCCATGAATGGGAGAGATTCAATGTCACCTACTGTGCCGCCAATTTCAACAATCGCAACGTCATAACCTTCGCCTGCGCGAAGTACACGTTCTTTGATGTTGTCTGTAATATGTGGAATAACTTGAACAGTTCCACCAAGGTAGTCACCACGGCGTTCTTTATTTAAAACGTCTTGGTATACGCGACCAGAAGTAAAGTTATTTAACTTGGTCATTTTCGCATGACGCAAGAAACGTTCGTAATAACCCAAGTCTAAATCGGTTTCTGCACCATCCTCTGTGACAAAAACTTCACCATGTTGGAACGGGCTCATAGTCCCTGGATCGACATTAATGTATGGATCCATTTTTACCATGGTTACTTTTAATCCACGGGCTTCTAAAAGCGCAGCAACTGAAGCAGCTGAAATACCTTTACCTAGTGATGAAACTACACCACCAGTCACGAAAATAAAATGGGTCATTGGGTTTCTCGTACAATCGAGCCTAATTCGGCCTGCAATGTTGCGCAATTTTACTTTACCTTGTACCAATAAAGCAAAGTCAATCCGCATCAATTCATAGAACAATAAACAATTGGATATTCTATCAGCATTTGGCAGATAAAATTAAGCTAAGTTCATAGGATTTTCATCTTGCATTTTGCTGTTATAATGGCGCGATCCTTCAAACACTCGATTTTATGTAATTATGAATAAAAAACTTTTAATTTGTGGTGCCATTGCAGCAGGCTTACTATTAACAGCATGTGTAAAGAAAGAAGCACCTAAAGAAGATGAACAAGAACAAGTTGAAGTCGTTACTACAGAGCAACAACAAACTGTTGAACTTCAACCTTTAGCAGCATCTGAGCCTGAGATTCCAGCGCAAGTTGAAGTGATTCGCGAAGAAACGCCGAATACAACTACTGAAATCCGTCGTGAAACGCCAGCACCTGCTCCAGCAGCTCAGCCTGCACCTAAAGCAGAAGCACCAAAAGCTGAAGAAAAACCAACGCAAGCACGTCCAAGTAATACAAACCCAAATACGCAAACTGAAGACGATGCGGTTGCAGCAGCCATTGCAGCAGCGACACCAGCTTTAGAAAACTAATCATCGCTATTTAGATGATTAAAAAACCCGATTGATATCGGGTTTTTTTAATGCTGGCTTATAAATAGGCTTTTAATTTTTCTGCAAGAAAGTCGATAAACAAGCGAATACGCTTTGGCACATAATTCTGTTGATAGTAGACCGCATGTATTTTCTGCTCTTTGATCTGAATTTGATCTTCCAACAAAGCAATAAACCGCCCATCTTGAATATCTTGCTCGACCATAAAGCGTGATAAACAGGCAATCCCTGCCCCCTGCAATGCCAACTGACGAACCGTTTCACCATTTGAACATTTAATTTTAGCCTGAATAATTAAAGGCTCATCCTCCAACTGAATAGGCCACGTATTTAAATGTGCAGGCTGACTAAAACCAAGCAAAGTATGTGAGCTTAATTCTGCTGCATTTTTAGGTAGACTATGTTTTTGCGCATAAACAGGACTAGCCACAATATATAAACGGCTTTTACAAAGCAGCTTGGCATGTAAGCTGGAATCCGCTAACTCACCAAACCTAATCGCGACATCGGTTTTATGTTCAAGTAAGTCTATAACCTGATCGTGATTGGTAATTTCTATATCAATTTTTGGGTAGTGCTGCATAAATTCTTCAATCAGCGGCACTATCACATGCAGTACAAAAGGCGTTGCTGAATCAATCCGAATTAAACCAGACGCCTCAGCATCAGTATTTTGCAGACTTTCTTCAGCTTCGGTCAGATCCAGTAAAATTTTACGCGCCTTTGCCAAAAACTGCTGTCCTTCATAGGTCAGCTTGAGCTTCCGTGTCGTTCGTTCCAGCAACGTCACATTCAACTTCGACTCTAAACGTTGCAAGGCACGGCTGACACCCGATGTGGTTTGATCCAACTGCTGCGCAGCTTTAACGATAGAGCCACTATCAACAATGCTCACAAAAGCCGTTAATTCTTCTATGGTTGATTTCATGTTTAATTATTGATTAATAGTCAATAATATTTTGCAAATTACCCAGTTTTTAAGCAAGTCTTTTTTCTACAAAATAGCCTCATTCCATAAAACAAGTTATCGAGTAAAAAATGAATATCGTTCCTCAATTCGGCTTAGGTACTTTCCGTTTAACAGGTGACACTGTCATTCAGTCTGTGAAAACTGCACTAGAAGTCGGTTATCGTGCGGTCGATACTGCTCAAATCTATGCGAATGAAGCTGAAGTTGGTCAAGCTATTGAACTCAGTGGTATCAATCGTCAAGATCTTTTTCTCACCACAAAAATCTGGACGGAAAATTACTCAGCAGAAAAATTGATTCCAAGCTTAAAAGAAAGTTTGCATAAACTAAAAACCGATACCGTGAATCTAACCTTGATCCACTGGCCTGCCCCAAGTACAGGTGTGAGCATTACAGAACTCATGCACAACTTATTGGAGGCAAAACAACAAGGTTTGACCGAACACATTGGTATTTCTAACTTCAATATTGAGCTAACTCAACAGGCGATTGAGAGTATTGGGCTGGAAAACATCGCAACCAACCAAATTGAACTCAGTCCTTACCTACAAAACCATCAACTGGTTGATTTCCTCCAAGCGCAAAACATTGATGTCACTTCATATATGACACTGGCTTACGGTAAGGTTTTGAATGATCCTGTTTTAATGAACATCGCGCAGCAGCATCAGGTATCGACTGCACAAATTAGTTTGGCTTGGGCATTACAGCGTGGTTTTGCAGTCATACCGTCTTCAACCAAACGTGAACACTTAATGTCCAACTTAAAGGCGCAAGAGATTCAACTGTCGACTGAAGAAATGATGGCAATTACGCAATTAGACCGAAATCAACGTGAAGTTAATCCTGATGGATTAGCACCGATTTGGGATTGAGCATCGCTATGAAAATTAATTTTCCACTTTTGGCGCTTGCGGTAGGTGCTTTTGCCATTGGAACCACCGAGTTTTCACCCATGGGCTTTTTACCTGAAATTGCCAATGATTTGTCCGTTTCAATTCCACAAGCCGGACTGCTGATTAGTGCCTATGCAGTAGGCGTCATGATTGGGGCTCCGCTCATGACCTTATGGCTGGCACGCTTTCCTAAGAAAACAGCTTTAATCCTATTGATGGCGATTTTTACGATTGGGAATGTGTTGGCAACCGTTGTACCTGATTATATGAGTCTCATGGGGGCACGTTTAATTACCAGTTTAAACCATGGTGCATTCTTTGGCTTAGGTTCGGTGGTGGCAGCCAGTGTTGTGCCTAAAGATAAACAAGCCAGTGCGGTCGCCATGATGTTTATGGGTCTCACCATTGCCAATATTGGCGGTGTGCCACTTGCAACGTGGCTCAGTCAGAATACCAGTTGGCGCATGGCTTTTGCTGCGATTTCAATCTTAGGCATTATGACCATGTTGGCACTATGGAAAGCACTCCCGCAAGATCACGATGTGGTTAAACCGAATGTAGCAAAAGAATTGCGCGTTTTAACACGTGCGCCTGTCGTCCTTGCTTTATTAACCACAGTCATGAGCGCGGGCGCCATGTTTGCGTTATATACCTACATTGCTCCGAGCCTACACGTATTTATGCAGGCATCACCGCAAACCATCACCTTAATGTTGGTGTTAATCGGGATCGGTTTCTCCATTGGTAATCATTTGGGTGGAAAGTTTGCCGATCTATCCCTTGAGAAAACCCTGATAGGCTTCCTTATACTTTTAATGGTGATGATGCTTGTTTTCCCAGTATTAGCGCAAACAACCGTTGGTGCGGCAATTGGCTTAGTGATTTGGGGTGCGGCAGCATTTGCGGTAGTACCGCCACTGCAAATGCGCGTCATGTCAGTCGCAGCAGATGCGCCTGGTCTCGCCTCTTCAGTTAACATTGGCGCGTTTAACTTAGGCAATGCCTTAGGTGCCTTTGCAGGTGCAACGGTACTGAGTATGCAACTCAGCTATGCAGCAGTTTCATATGCAGGTGCCGCACTCAGCTTTATGGCCTTGATCTTGGTCTTACTGCAAATGAAGTTCGGTCTTAGCAAGAAAGCCTGTGAAGCCGTTTAAGCCTTTACACTGCTGAACCAATCAAAAAAAGACCTACACAACTGTAGGTCTTTTTTATATCTAGTGTTTTTGTTGTTCCAGTTTCAAAAAGTCCGCAATCAGCTTGGTTGCCCAAGACTCGGTATTAAGTGCCCCTTCATAGAAGCCACAATGGCTGCCTTTTTTGGTGGTCACAACGGCAATATTCGGCATTTGACGGATCATGTCTTTATACGGTTCAAAATTTTTAATGTGACAAACGGGATCATCCTCTGCATTTAAAATCAGCAATGGAATGGTGACATTTTCAAATACATAGATTGGGTTTGTAGCTTGGTTATAACTGTCATAGTCCACAAAACCCGCCATTTCATAATAACTCGACTCAAACTCAGCCAAGGTTTTGGTCATTAAGACTTGCGACACAGACGCTGTTTGTTGCCACGTTTGTTGGTAGGGAAAAATAAATTTCTTAAATAGCTTTTTAGTCATGACCTTACTATAAAAGGGATGCACATTGACAAAACCCAACTCAGTGTTATAGCCCGGACACAGCGCAAAAGCCGCTTTAAAAGGGGTTTGACTCCCTTCTTCGCCTAAGTAACGCACCAAAAGCCCCGTTCCTGCAGAAGAGCCTACCGCATACAACGTTGAACTTGGAAATGTGCTTTGAATAAAGGCAATTTGCTCACGTAAATCATCGGTTGAACCGAAAAGATTCATTTTGGGTACAGGCATTGGAAGGTCTGCATGTCCACGGCGTAAGCACAGTGCAACACGCCAACCCGTATAGCGATTTAAGTCACGCACCACCTCACGCATACTTTCAGGAGAGCCTGTAATCGTATGCATAACCACAACCGTTGGCGTCGCTTCAGGCAAGTCATAACCGAACCACATAATGCCAGTGACCCCACCGTCTTGCATCTCTAACTGATCAAAATGATCGTATTCCAATTGAATCCGACGCTTACGAATCACATCAAAATACAAAAGATGGGCATGCGTGTTGGATAACCACGGTGTTGGTCGGTACTTTTCTTGAAGCTGTGTAAGCGCCCCAACAGTCTCTTGAATTTGCCCTTTCGGATTAATATAGAGCTTCGGTTGTTCCGCACCAGTCACTCGATCCCACGCCGTTTGGCTTAATTGGTTTAGCAAACTGAACACAGCATTCATATCAGTACCTTCTTTTTTCCTATCTTTCTTGGTGATGCATCAATTTTCGTGCCTAACTATAAATAACAAGTCACACGTTTATCATCCAGCTTGAGGTGCAAAAGCTGCCATTCGCCGTCCCATTTGTACAGCCAAGGCCTCTAACCCCGATTTAGGACGGATCATCACTTCAAAATCTACAATTTGACCTTGCTCATTAAAACGAATCATGTCAATCCCTTTGAGCTTTTTTTCGCCGACATTGGCAGAAAACTCAAGGACGACACTTAAACCATCTTCTGTAAAAAATTCACGGTGGTAAGTAAAGTTTTCAAAAACCTGAATCACATTACTTAAAATAAAAAAAACCACTTGCTTACCCGGATAAGGATTAAATGCCACCGGTGAACGGAACACGACATCTTCTGCTAAAAGCTCATTTAAGATGCTCATATCACGAGTCGTGACCATATCATGCCAGCGTACCAATGCTTGTTTTGTTGTTGCTAAACTCATTCTTATGTCCTTATGAAAGTGAATCTACTCAAATCTGCAATAAAGGCACCTTCTCTTACACCACATACGTTTCATGGAAAAGGCAACACGAGGGAAAAGATAATATTTTGGAAAATGTCTCTCCCAAACCCTCTCCGTATAGGAGAGGGAGCTTTATTACAAATTTTAAGCTGATAAATTATTGTTATCGATTAAATGGTCGCAGCCAGTTCAGCGCCTTGACGAATCGCACGCTTCGCATCCAACTCACCTGCTTCTTTCGCACCACCAATCAAATGCACATTTTTACCATCGGCTTTTAATTGGTCGTACATTGCAGTATAAGACTCTTGTCCTGCACAGATAATCACGTGATCAACCTCTAAAACCGCTGGCTGATCATTCACTGTAATGTGGAGACCTTGATCATCAATTTTGTCGTAGCTTGCACCTGCAATCATTTTTACATCGCGATGTTTTAGCCCTGTGCGGTGAATCCAACCCGTGGTTTTACCTAAGCTTGCACCGACTGCCTTCGCTTTACGCTGTAGAAGGTAAATTTCACGATCCGATTGCTCCAAGACTGGCTGTTTTAAGCCACCGACATGTGCATAGCTGGTATCGATTCCCCACTCATCATAGAATTTTTGTGGGTTTAAACTACCGCTTTCACCTTCATGGCTTAAGTATTCTGCTGTATCGAAACCAATACCACCCGCACCAATAATCGCGACTTTTTTACCAACAGGCTTACGCTCACGTAGAACTTCGATATAGCTCAACACTTTCGGGTGATCAATCCCTTCAATAGTCAGCTCACGTGGAGTAACACCTGTTGCAACCACAATGTCATCATAATTTTCAGCGCTCAGTTCCTCATAAGTTGCGGTATGATTCAGCACCAATTTGATATTGGGTTGTAATTCAATTTTACGTTTGAAATAACGCAGTGTTTCGTAAAACTCTTCTTTACCAGGAATAGTCTTCGCAATATTAAACTGACCACCAATCTGACTAGCTGTATCAAAAACAGTTACTTGATGCCCGCGGTCAGCAGCATAAGTCGCAAAACTCAAACCTGCAGGCCCAGCACCAATCACCGCAATATTTTTCTTAACTGCACTTTCTTTAAAGATCAGTTCAGTTTCATAGCATGCACGTGGATTGACTAAACACGTCGCAATTTGCATGGAGAAAATTTGATCCAAACAGGCTTGGTTACAACCAATACACGTATTGATTTCATCACTACGGCCTTGTTCTGCTTTGAGTACAAACTCAGCATCTGCAAGCATTGGGCGTGCCATCGACACCATATCCGCATCACCCTGAGCCAAAACATGTTCAGCCATTTCAGGGGTATTAATACGGTTAGACGTCACTAAAGGAATCTGAACCGAACCTTTTAGCTTCTTGGTCACCCATGTAAATGCCGCACGTGGCACTTTGGTTGCAATCGTTGGAATACGCGCTTCATGCCAACCAATACCTGTATTGATAATGGTTGCACCCGCCTTTTCAATTTCTTTGGCAAGCTGAATCACTTCTTCTAAAGTCGAACCACCTTCAACCAAATCCAACATTGAAAGACGATAAATAATAATAAAGTTTTCACCAACTTCTGCACGAGTGCGTTTTACGATTTCAATCGGGAAACGAATACGGTTTTCATAGCTTCCACCCCATTCATCATCACGATGATTGGTACGTGCCGCAATGAATTCATTGATTAAGTAGCCTTCTGAGCCCATGATTTCAACACCATCATAGCCAGCGATTTTCGACAATTTTGCACAATTTACAAAGTCTGCAATAGTCTGATTCACTTCAGCAGAAGTCAAAGCATGAGGTTTTACTGGGTTAATCGGTGCTTGAATTGCAGAAGGTGCAACGTTTTCAGCCTGATAAGAATAACGACCTGTATGTAAAATCTGTAATGCAATTTTACCACCCGCATCATGTACGGCTTGTGTGATGACTTTATGCTTTTCCGCTTCTTCTAAAGTATCTAACTTAGAACCACCGTGAAAAGTCACACCATGATCATTCGGTGAAATACCACCTGTTACGATTAGCCCTACACCGCCAGCGGCACGCTCTGCATAAAATGCCGCCATGCGATCATAACCACCTTCAACTTCTTCAAGTCCAACGTGCATAGATCCCATTAATACGCGGTTTTTTAATGTGGTAAAGCCTAAATCTAAAGGCGCAAGCAAATGCGGATAATTAGACATGTGTACTCCTTGGCGTGCTTTCGCTGGCTGGTATTTTAAATACAAGGTTAGATCAAATTATTTAATGCAACAAGTTGCATAATGTTTATCTTTATAATCGAGATTTGTTTTTTATGCAACATGTTGCATAATGACTCTACGTCCATTTTATTTGCGAAATATTACCGAAATGTCATTAGCTCATGTTTTATTGACCAGTTTGATTGAAAAACCAAGCACAGGTATTGAGTTAGCGCGTCGTTTTGACCGTTCAATGGGCTTCTTTTGGAATGCAACACATCAACAGATATATAGAGAACTCAGCGCTATGCAGAGCAAAGGCTGGATTTCAACAGTAGAAGATGATGGTGCTACCTCGCGTAAAAAAACCTATCAAGCAGAACAGCTTGGACGTACAGAACTTGCGGACTGGTTAGTAAAGCAAAGCCCACCTGCCCAGCTCCGTGAAGAACTGATGGTGAGACTGCGTGTTGAGGCTCAGCTTGGTGGCAATACAGTTTTGCCTGAACTTGAACGCCATCTGATCCTACACAAAGAAAAATTGCAGATCTACCAAAGTATTTTTGCCAAAGACTTTGGTCATGCTGAAGAAAATGATCGTACCTTATATATTCATAAAATGATTTTACAACTTGGAATTAATTTAGAATGTGGTTGGATTGAGTGGCTAGAGACCATGATTCCAGCGCTTAAAAACTTCGAAAAATAATAAGCCACGCAAAGGATGGACCATGCCACATTATTTAATGCCAGATGGCGAAAAACTCTATGTTCGAGAATTTGGACAAGGCACACCTGTACTGGTTTTATCTGGCTTAGGGATGCAAAGTTGGCAATGGCTGCCTTTTTTATATCAACACCGTAAAAAGTACCGCTTTTACATTCCTGACTGGCGGGGTTTTGGTGGTTCAGCACAGTGCAAAATTCCCACACTGGATGCAATTTCCAGCCACTGGCAAGATTTAAACTGCTTTCTAAATCAATATGCTGATACAGCATTCCATGTGATTGCCTATTCTATGGGCGCCACGACAGCCATGCATGGTATGCAATATGGTCGCTTTCAAGACCATATCAGTAGCTATTTACACATTGACCAAACTCCCAAGATTAGCGTAGATGCAGACTGGCCACATGGTTTATTTGCTGAAAAGCATGCTGACTTCAAAGTCATCCTACAAAACATTGCAGATCTATTGGCCCAAAATGCACAGTACCGTTTGGTCTCAGACTTAACAGCGTCTATGCGTACAGAACTGGTTAAACAATGGTTGGCTTTTCTTCAACTACAAGCCACACCATCTCGAACTGCGGCCTTATTTCAAAAAGCATTTCAACAGCCATACTTGCAAAAATTCATGCTCCCGATCCAGCGTTTAGACTATATGGCTTGGTATATTCAAAATTATCTTGACCATCAAGAAGACTATCGCAGTGCCCTCCGTCAGCTTGACCGACCAGCTACATTTTTTATTGGTGAAGACTCTAAACTTTATCCTGCTCAAGGACAAAAGCTGATTGCCTCAAGCGTACCGCATGCCAAAACGGTGATCTTTAAAAAATCTGGGCATACGCCTTTATTGAGTGAACCGCGCAAATTCTCCCAAGAAATTACACGTTTCCTCAACGCCACGAATATTTAAATGCATGCCGTATTATCAGCCAAATGATGAATATTTTTATAACAGCTGAAGATAAACACACTTAATCATTCCATTGTAATGACAAAAAATCAGATCAACCCTATAAAACACCAATGTTTAGGAATTAAAAAAGGCATCTCTAATTAGATGCCTTTTTCTTATGCTGCATAGGTCTGCTTGAGATAAGCAACAATATCTGCCGACTCAAACAAAGCCGTTTCTGTATTCGGATCAACCAAATATGGCACTTGAATATCACGCCCCATCACCTGCATGACTTGCTCACGCTTTCCACCTGCCAAAGGTACATACTTGCCCGGCTTTAAACGCAGTACTGCTGGGCCTTGATCTTGCCAACGTTCTTTAGGCACATTATGAAACTTAAAAGGGAGTTCCAACTCGGTCAGTAAACCACGGACAATCCTAGTATAAGGACTGGCTTCAAATCCCCAAAGTTGTAACAGCTGTTCTGGCGCTACGCGATCTTTAATACTCTTGTTGATCCACACCCCACTCGCACCATTTACCAATGTCCCAACATAAGCAACATAAGGTGTTTTGGGATAATGTGCATACTTTTTCGGTGTTTTACCACTGCGTCCATACTGTTCAAACAAGTAGTGAATAATATCTTCAGATTCGTACAGCTTGGTGTCAGTGTTCTCATCGAGTAAAAAAGGAAATTGGGTTTTTCCACCCAACTGTTTCACCAAAGGACGATATTTAGTTCCACCCTTAGGACATGGATACACTTCATAATCCAAGTTCAACAAAGTCAGTACTTCACGCACACGACGACAATATGGCGAGCCTTCAAACTCATAGAGCTTTAAAGGTTGTTTAGGTTGTTTAGGATGCGGCGTTCCAGTTACACCACGCCCACCTTGCGCAAGCCCCGAAAAAAGAGCCTGAATCACTTTAATTTGATGCTTCACCATATTACAGGTCCATATCTTTTGTTGATGTTATTATGAGTCTGGTTGCTACTTATGCATCGACCAGTTTTTCTTTTGCAATGACAATGCCGTTATTATCCGCATAGAGATAATGACCTGATTGAATGGTGACACCACCAAAATGCAGGCTGATATCAACTTCTCCTACACCCTTACGATTACTTTTTTGTGGAATGGCGGCTAAAGCATGCACACCTAAATCTAGTTCAGCAATGGCATCTACATCACGGACACAGCCATAAATCACCACACCATTCCAGTGATTTTTGACTGCTGACTCTGCAATTAAGTCTCCCATCAAGGCACAGCGCATCGAAGCGCCACCATCCACAACCAATACTTTACCCGTACCATCTGTTGCTAACAGCTCTTTCACCCGAGAGTTATCTTCAAAGCATTTAACCGTAACCACCTCACCACCAAAGGTTTTACGTGCACCATAGCTCCTAAAGAACTTACCATCCATCGATGGGCTGACCACTTGTAAATCAAGTTCAGGATGATCATCCAATAAATCGCATGTCACAAATGCTGTCGTCACCACACTTCCCCTCATTTTGTCTTTTGTATGCGTAAATTATCATATATTTCAAATTTCTCGGTCTGCGTTTGGGCAGCCTCGACCATAGTATGAGCCACTTGTTCTGCTGTCACTGGCTTATATTTAAAATGCTTTGGTATAAAATGCGATAGTTTGGTATAAGCCTTTTGGAATATATCTTCCAACATGCGACCTTCATTACGCTGTCCGATCAGTAAGGATGGCTGCAAAATACTGACCTTATATAAATCGAGTCCTCGAATAGTCTCTTCAAGCTCACCTTTGACGCGATTATAGAAAATTTTTGAATTGGCTTGCGCACCCAAGGCACTGATCAACACATAATGGGTTTTGGTCAAAACAAACAACTCAGCAAAATGTGCATTCACCACATAGTCGATGGCATAAAACTGCTCTTTTGAGCCAGCTTTCTTTAAAGTCGTCCCCAAACAACTAAAAGCATGACTGTAGCCCTGAACATCTTCATGGTTAAGTAATAAAAAATCATCCAGCTCCAGTTGCTGAACTTTGTCATAGTGATCGAGCTGCACATTATGCTTTCTGACCACAGCCAGTATTTTGCTACAACTTGGCAGTTGTTGTAATTGTTGAATCAGGTTTAAGCCCACCAAACCCGTTGCTCCAATCACAATCGCTTGTTCTATATTTTGTGTCATTTTTATACAAACTCCCATGCAGATGGCTAATCTTACCTTTTCTTTAGAATTTTTATGTATCTTAAATATAGTCAAAGCATGTCAAGACTTGACTTCACTGCGTATATTAATCAAAATATGCCACTTGTTTACGGGCTGGTGATTGTTCTTCTGATGTGGTTTTCAGTTTGAATTTCAGCCCGCCCAGACCAATCTATTTCAAGGAGTGCACGAGTGGCAAACTCTGCTCAAGCTAAAAAACGTGCTCGTCAAAACGTTAAAGCACGCAAACACAACGCAAGCTTACGTTCTATGGTTCGTACTTACATCAAACGTACAGTAGCTGCTATCGCTGCTGGTGATTACGCAGTTGCTTCTGAAGCATACAAAACTGCTGTACCAGTAATCGACCGTATGGCTGATAAAGGCATCATCCATAAGAACAAAGCTGCTCGTCATAAGAGCCGTTTAAATGCACAAGTTAAAGCTTTAGCTAACTAATTTATGCATTAAAAAAAGCCCTTTTTAAAGGGCTTTTTTTGTATCTATTTTTTGAACTTTCTAACGCCTATACCTTTTCCAATACATCTGCTACCTAAGAATACAACTTAAAACCCAAATACAATCCATCAGCCGTCTCTCGCACCCACGAGAACATCTACTTACAAAAAAAGCCCCCTTTAGGGAGCTCCTTTCATTTCATGTTAAATCATGTGCGAGATGAGCAGTGGTTTAATTCAAAGATTGAGTTTTCAGGTTTTTCACTAAAATACCAATATTTCTTGATGTTGCCCCAGCTAAAATCAAGCTTGTATTTTGGTTCAGCATTGTCCATCTTTGATTATTATTTCCAGAGCAGCCATATCGAATTGCAATCTGACGGTTATTTACCAAATTACCCGAGTTTAGATCTAAGCACTGTCCTGATTGTTTAATAGCAGACGTCGTCGCATCCATTGACCACACTTGTGCTGTATTATTCGCCACACAGTCAGTCAAGGTGACTTTAGCACTTCCTCCATTACCCGTTAAACATTGTCCCATAGCCGCTTTACTATGGATACGTCCTAAACTGTCATAAACCCACTGCTCGGTATCATCAGCAGTACAAGCCGATGGACCACTAATGTAAACATCCATTTTTTGGTTAGATGCCAGCTCTGTTTTCAAGCAATTCTTGTTATTTTTTAACAATCCACTTTGTGCAAGTGGGTCATCTTGTTGTAAACCCAGCTGTTTGATAAAAGCCTTGAGTGCATCAATCGCAGCAGGTACATCTTTGGCCAAATCATCATAATAAACATTTACCCAACGATTTAAACGCATCCATCTAGTTTCTTGCTCTTCATAACGCTCAAGTACCTGCTGTGCAGCTAAACTCATCTCATTTTTATACGATTTATAAGCCTGATAAAGCATTAAACCGTTTGGTGACAAAACAATAAGATTGTTCGCCGCCTGATTCAGTAGCTCTCGCTCAAGTAGAGGCAACTCTACATCGCGTAAGGCTTTATAACCCTGTGCTTTACCAATCTTAACTGCAGGCGTAATAGCCGTAGCATATTGGGGAATCACTGTCGTCGATAATAATTTGGCAGCAGCATTGACCTGCTTACAATATAAATCAACTTTCTGAGGATGATCTGCAAGCGCTAAATTGACATGTAATTTATTGGCATTACTACCTAATCGTGTCGGAGCCAGTGCAATATTGGTCACTGTATTTGGATACTGTACATTTAACCAACATGCATCCTGATTTAACGCAGTATCTGCAGCAGGTAAATCATAGACATTGCCCCAATTTGAACGTGCTGCAGGATAGAGTAACCCAACCTGCGCAACAGGGTCATAGCCACCCAAAATGGTCACTACAGGCTCACCAAACACACGTGGGCGTAAATAGTTTTGCTTTGGTTGATACCAAACAGGTGCAGCAGAATCTGGCATAGTAGGTTGAGCCACTTCCATCTGTCGTGTTACTTCATTCCATTTTTTATAACCCGTCGGTGAAGTCTTGTCCCACACATAACGGTTAAAGTGCGGTTGAATTTTTAAATAAGTGCTATAGCCCGTATAGTGGGTATAACGTGAAACTGAGCTTGATGCATAACCACCAGACATTGCATCTCGGCTATGTGGATATAAAGCTAAGAAATTTGCAATTCCTGTAGAAGCAGCCCATAAATCCTTATTATTCCAAATCAAATTACCCCGCATCATATTACGATACGGAATATAACCCCAACCACTGTCTGCATGATGTGAAGTCCAAAACTGGTTATCACCCGCCTGCCCAGGATAATGCCCCAGTCCATAGTGATGTCCAATTTCATGACTAAACTCATTTCCAACCGAATCATACAACGTCAGCATGCCATTACCACCACTTAAACCATGATTACTTTCGCCATTGGCATATTTTCCACGACTATGGTGCGCAACTACGGTTTGGGTTAACTGTGGTTGATTCTGACTTGCCATCGAAGCACTGGTAATGCCCCAGTTTGCTAGGTTAATGCCCACGCTAAATGTCGACTTACCCACGTTTTCACGCATGTCACCATCATAAACCCCGCCTTGGCTAACACTTACAGTATCGTAAATGGTCCCGTCTGCAATCATGACGCGATCTAACTGAATATCATCATATTTTGCAACGGTCATTTCAGCAGCTGGAATCGTTTGAAAGTAATCTGAACCTGCCCGAACAGGATCATTCAGCATATAGTGACCATTGGAAACAGGGGGAGCAGTTAACATGCCGATACGAATATTATTTAAGACCAACTCTCCCGGAGAGGCAAAATCAATTTTATCTTCCGCGATTTGCCCCTGACGTCCAAGAGAATCTTTGAGCTGAATACGCAAACCTGGACGTATCTCATCCCAATTGAGTTGAGCACTCCACGCACGCTTACTATATTGCACACGCGCACGCTCATCGGTATTGGTTTGATCAGACTGAGGAATCTGAGTTGGATCGTTAAATGTAACTGTGCGGAGCAACTGATTATTCATGTAAATATCAGCACTCAGACCATCAATTTTCCCCATGCTATCAGTTGGCGTAACTAACAATAGCGCTTCTTTTTCCATCGTCAGACGCGGCATTTTTTTACTTTCATTACCATTTGGATCAACCACATGACTCTGACCAAATTGCAGCATTGCTTCGAAGTTACCAGTTAAGTCATTTCGTATCATACGTGTTCTTGAGTTTGCATCGTAATCAAAATAACCCAATGTATTTCCATCAGCCACATCCTGTGTAGGTTCAGCATAGGTTTTCACTACAGACGTTGTAGAGTTTTCGGTTCCACTTTCTCCACCACACGCAGCTAACATCAGTGTTACAACGCAAAGACTTAGCTTGCAATACAAGAACTCATTCACACTTTTCACATCTTCCCCCAAAATAGTCACAAATAAAAATTAAGAAACCATTAATAATTTATATAAATCAAAAGCTTAATTATTTAACACTATTTTCTATACATATTCAATTTACATAATTTGTCACTTCAGGACATATTTTTTATCGGTCTTGAAACTAATGCCCGAAAAATAAAAGTTCTGTGACAGGGCTTGAATTTATGAAAAATAATGATGAGTTATACATTTAAATTTGCACCAATATAGTGCCAATATTTGTCAATCAATAAAAAAAATATATTTCAATTAATTTTCTTTGTAAGCATGTAGCTTATTTTAATTTTTAAATCCAAAATGATTAAAATTAAAATCCCATAAATAAATTATGGTATTCTGT
Organism: Acinetobacter sp. Gutcm_16; assembly: GCF_028649355.1. Taxonomy (NCBI): domain Bacteria; kingdom Pseudomonadati; phylum Pseudomonadota; class Gammaproteobacteria; order Moraxellales; family Moraxellaceae; genus Acinetobacter; species Acinetobacter sp. Gutcm_16. Next base: position 60,145 of record NZ_JAQSUV010000023.1, read on the forward strand.
TTTCTTATAATGAAACCACATAGAATGTTCTACTGGGGAATAGCATGATTAATAAATTTCTTCCAACACTTGAAAAATTCCAACTGACAGAACAACAATATATTGAGTATTTTCATGCCAAAGGTGAAAAAGACATACTCGCCAAAGTCATCTCAAATATGCGCGGAACCGCAGAAATTCAGGCTTCTCAGGGCGTTGACGCGTGGTTAGGCTATGGTGTCTATTTACCTGCAATTGAACGTATTTTTGCACTGCATCAAGGAGAAACGGAAGCTGAGTTTTATGACCGCACTCAATATCCAGCCGATGTTGTCAATGCTTATACCCTTTCGAATCATGAGATTGCCACGCTCATTGCTGCAGATAAATACAATCGCATTCATCAGCACAGCGTAGCGGTGAATACCTCATTATGGCCTTTAAATGATGAAGGCCTAAGTATCGACTTGCTCGACTTTCCTAATCGACTCAAAGCAAAAATTTAAACTGATGCGGTATAGCATTTAATAAAGTTGACGAATGATCGATCTATAAATCTCGTATATTCTTTTTTTCGTTCAAATGACCGCCTAAATGAATGAACGAGATTTATAGCTGATTTTTTTATTAATAAAAAAAGCACTTACAGATTTTGAAATTCATGAATATTCAGTTCATTAATTTCCCCACGCCAAATCCATTTCAATTTTGATTCCAAAAACACATCTCCCTCAAACCATACGAAAAGACCTTCCATCATTTTCGGCCAGTCTTCTTTGGTCACAATCGTGCGCCCTGAAATAACCGCCAAAATTGCGGCTAAAATAGTGTCATGACTGACCGCAAGGCTCAAACCATAAGGATTGTTCGGATGCGTGTTATATATAAGCTCCAATACATCTACGACGCCATGAATCGGATGCTTCATACCGGGTAAGGCATTATTCACAAAGCTATTAATAAACCCTAAAGCGCCTTGACGCTGAAAATAAGGCCCAGCTTGCTTAATATCCAAAACAAAACTACCTGGCTCAACCAATAAACCTTGTTCGATAATTTCAATACGGTGGGTATTCGGCTCAAGGGTTTGTCCATCTGCCCCTTGAATCATTAGCGCAGCGGTATCAATACAACGTTGAATTGGGCTAGAAATACAGTGTTGTATCACTCGATCCGTATTATCGATCAGATAGGAACCCCACGCCTCCGCCAAATCTCGCCCTTGATGCGTCAACTGTAAATCATAGCCTGCAAGCCCCTGACCCGTAACAACTTCACGAATGGAATGACGTGTAAACAACGTCACTGGCGTTTTTGCATCTGGCAATAAATCGATTGCCTTCAACATACTAGGCGGGAGTAACTCTAAGGCCATAATCACTAGCAACTCAATAATTCAAAAAACACTATAGCACGCTCAGTTTTTAGCTCAAGCCGACGAAGGCATTAGTTCAAGTGCTTGTAATGCCAGTTTTTTCATATCGTTATTTCGATATGCAATAAAACCGCCATTCAATAAACTCAATCTTTGGTTATATACGAATGGTCGTCCCTGAAAATCAACCAAACCACCACCGATCCGCTCCAATAAACACTGTCCAGCACTGGTATCCCACTCACTCGTTGGGTGAAAGCGCGGGTAAATATCGACTCGATCTTCCAACACCATACAGAACTTATATGCACTCCCAGCGCGATACTCTTGAATAGGCGTAAGTTTTTCCAACTGCTCTAAATATACTTGATACTGCGGCTTACTCTGACTACTTTGACTTAAGCCGACTTGAACAGCACTGTGGTTTTCAACTGGAACATATTCAGACCATACGTCTTTTTCAATATTGTATTTTAAAGGCTGACCTTGTAGTGGACAGAAGTAAATTTGCTGTTCACAAGGAATAGCCAGCACAGCAAAAGTTGTATGCGCACCCTCGATAAGACTGAGATTAATGGTGAATTCAGGACGTTGATGCAAAAATTCTTTGGTACCATCTAAAGGATCAAGCATCCAAAAAGACTGCCACTGCTGTCTATGCGCATGCTGACCTTCTTCAGAAAGAACAGGCAAATGAGGGAAGGTATTATTTAAAGCATCGGTAATAAATTGATTGACGCGATAGTCCGCTTGCGTGACGGGTGAATGATCGGATTTTCGTTCAACTGTAAAATCACCACCTGCAACATAAGCTTGATACTCTGCTCGTAAAATCTCACATGCCTGAGTCACAATCGGTACAAGTTGCAATATCAGCGCATCTTGAGGTGCAGTTGTGGGCTTAAACATGAGACCGCCTTTTTATTCATTAAGTTATAGATCGAGAAGTTTATCTATTGGGATAGCAGCATGCTGAGCGCCTCGTATTCAACGGTATACAGTCACCTCAGAGGAGAACACGCGAACACTTTTTCAACACTGCCTTAAAAATATTATACGCCTAAGACACTCAGGAAATATCACTCAATTCCAATTCTTCTTTTGACTTTGGGTTGAGTGGTCCAATCAACCTGACTTTACCTTTACCCACACCTAAAATATTGAGACTAGAGAAAGTCACAAGCTGACCGTTTCTAATTTGTACTCATTCTTAATTTCTTTTCAGCGCTTTTGTACATCCAAGTACTTTCTTTATGAAAAATCATCGCGCAAAAAAATCCCACGCATGGGAGCGTGGGATATAAAACAAGAAAAGCTACAGCGCTTTAATTTCGAGTGTAGTATAAACCTGCATTTAAAATACATCAATTAAAAAATGCACTCTTTCTCCAGTTTTTTTAAATTACTTTACAGCGACTCATTTTTATCTGAACACTTCACTTCTAATTGATACTCATCCTGCGTCACTTTGATCTTAATCCTTTGATACTTTCTTTTATTCGGATCCATAGCCGAACTAGCGACTTCATGCAAAAACTTTCGGTCATTCATAAGCTCGCTATATGCTTTATAACCAATCAAAATCTTTTCAGGCTTTTTATTTTTGGAAATTAATTCTTTTAGAATATCGTCTAGTTCATTTGCAGTAACAATTGACATATCGAAGCAACTCAAAATAAAAAAGATTATCCATGAATAATATGATCAAAAGATGTCAGAAATCATCTTTCTCACTATTTTCATTTCAATAGAAAAATAAAAACCCGATCAGTATGAAAACAAATCGGGGTTTTTGTCTGTAATCACTCAGACCAGAAAGTTATTATAATAAAAAACCTGTTTACCTCTCTCCAAATAAACAGGTTTAACTGCACAAACATCATCTAATTATTATATTTTCATTTCTTTATGCCACACACTCTACAGCCCAAATATTTCAAATAAATGAAACCTTAAGGCTTTTTTATCACAATTGAATACTTAATCATCATTACGTAAAAAGGTTAACTCATATTCATCATGCGTAATTTTAATCTTGGTATTACGATAAGTCCGCTTATTTGGATCTAAAGATGAACTCATTACATTTTCTGCAAATTTTTTATTCGACATAAATTTTGCATAAAGCATATAACCAATACGGATTTTTTTAATGGCCTTTTTTTTACCTTTTGCTTCATATTTATCTAAGGTTTCATCTAAAAAATCTAAATTTAATTCACTCATCCATTCCTCTCTATTTTATTCTCATTCGCCACATCTTTTTTAACCGATTCTTGTGTAAATAACCAGAAAAACCACTTTATTTTTTATTTTTGTCAGAAAACTTACTTTTATTGCGCTGGGCTGTATACAACGAATCTTTCTCCATCAGTTGAAGTGATTTAAATTTAGCTTAAAACATAAAAAATCACCCTCAGGTGGTGTTAATGGTATCGATGTAAAATGAACATTTGATGAAATAGATTAAATAGACATGAGAGCTGAAAAGCTGACCAAAACTAATGATGCTGTCCATTGTAATCCATGGCTGATTTAGGTCAGCAGCAACAGTAGAGATTTTCCATAATAATTACAGCGCTAAGCGCTCTCATCGGATGTTTACAAAAACTCTTCCTTCTCCATAAGATGAATCATTCCTTATGCTGAAGTTCAATATTGCTGTGGATCAATGTGCGATTAACACATCTTATATGCTCTTACTTAAAAAATTGAGATCCCGTATTCTTCAATTTCTGACAATGGGCTATGCAAATCCGTCATCTTATGCAGCTATACGCTATAATTACGCCATATTTGCATAAAGCAAAACTGCTAGATCGGCTGCTAACTGTTTTTTATAGCCATTGCTGAATTTTGAAACATTGGAGATTTTTTGAGTGGAAAAGCCAATTATCATTTTTGATATGGACGGTACATTACTGGATCTTGCCTATGATGATTTTATTTGGAATCATCAGCTTCCTATCCGTTATGCTGAACAACACCAGTGCTCTTTAGAACAAAGTACTCAAGCGCTGTTTCAGTTTTATAAAACTCATAATCACACACTCAATTGGTATTCTACGCGCTTTTGGACAGCTAAAGTTGGCGTAGATACGCTCGCTTTGCAGCAGGAATTTAAGCACAAAGTTGGCCTGCGTGAAGGCTGTCTTGAACTTCTCGACTATTTAAAAAGTAACGGCTACCCTTGCTGGCTTGCCACTAATGCGGACTGTGAGGGACTCAAGTTCAAACTCGAACACACAAAACTAGCCTCATATTTCGATGTCATTATTAGCAGCGAAACCCTCGGTCATGCCAAGGAGTTTACTGAGTTTTGGCAACATCTCCATGAACGCCATCCTTTTGCAGCCAAACAATGCTACTTTATCGATGACACCGAAAAAGTATTAAAAGGTGCTGAAAGTTATGGTATTCAAAACCTATTTACCATTGCTCAACCCTCATCACTAGGTCTAAGCAAGACATCCAGCCCTTATCCGATCTTAAATCAGCTCACCGATTTAATTCCTTATTTAGAGCAAGCTGAGGTCACGGCCAAATATGCGTAAATCCACTTTAGCGGAAGATGCTGTAGGCATGCGCATTGACAAATGGTTATGGGCAGCACGCTTTTTTAAAACGCGCTCCATTGCCAAAAATGCAATTGAGGGGGGCAAAGTTCACCACAATGGCGAACGTGTCAAAGTGTCAAGAGAAGTTCGGGTTGGAATGGAACTCACCATACAACAAGGTATTGACAAGAAAACCGTAGTGATCAAAGAACTCTCTGACGTGCGTGGCCCCGCTCCTGTTGCACAAAAATTATATGAAGAAACTGAAGTCAGTATTACACGACGGGAATTGATTGCAAGCCAAAGAAAGTTGCATAATCTAGCTCGACCTGATCATCGTCCAAGTAAAAAAGACCGACGCGATATCAGTAAGTTTAGACAAGAAAATGATCAACAATTTGACCAATATTGGTCTTATAATGATGATGAATGACATGCGTCATATTGTGTCGCACACGATCTGACTTTTATAGAAGATACAGACTAAATCTGTCACTATACTGAGCATATTCAGTAAATATCCGTGACATCGTTTTGAGGTTGTAAGATGGATGATAATAAAAGCAAGGCGCTCAATGCTGCGCTAAGCCAAATTGAAAAACAGTTTGGTAAAAACACAGTAATGCGTCTTGGCGATAACACCGTACAAGCTGTTGAAGCGGTATCAACGGGTTCTTTGACACTTGATATTGCACTAGGCATTGGCGGCTTACCGAAAGGTCGTATCGTTGAGATTTATGGTCCTGAATCTTCAGGTAAAACAACCATGACTTTACAAGCGATTGCCGAATGTCAAAAAGCAGGTGGTACATGTGCATTTATCGATGCAGAACACGCTTTAGACCCACAGTATGCGCGTAAACTTGGCGTAGATATTGACAACCTCTTGGTTTCTCAGCCTGACCATGGTGAACAAGCACTTGAAATTGCAGACATGCTGGTTCGCTCTGGTGCCATTGACCTCATCGTTGTCGACTCTGTTGCAGCATTGACACCACGTGCGGAAATTGAAGGTGAAATGGGCGACTCGCACATGGGCCTCCAAGCGCGTTTAATGAGCCAAGCATTACGTAAAATTACAGGTAATGCAAAACGTTCAAACTGTATGGTAATTTTCATTAACCAAATTCGTATGAAAATTGGTGTAATGTTTGGTAGCCCTGAAACCACAACTGGTGGTAATGCGTTGAAATTCTATGCATCTGTGCGTTTAGACATTCGTCGCGTAGGTCAGGTCAAAGAAGGCGATGAAATCGTTGGTTCTGAAACCAAAGTAAAAGTTGTCAAAAACAAAATGGCACCTCCATTCCGCGAAGCGCTCTTCCAAATCCTATATGGTAAAGGCGTCAACCACTTGGGCGAACTTGTAGACCTGGCTGTTCAACAAGAAATCGTACAAAAAGCAGGTGCTTGGTATTCATACCAAGGTGATAAAATTGGTCAAGGTAAAAATAATGTGATCCGTCACCTTGAAGAAAACCCTCAGTTGGCTGAAACCATTGAGAAAATCATTCGAGAAAAACTACTGACGACTGCAAACGCTGCGCCTGTAGAAGAGAATGAAGAAGAGCCAGACTTTTTAGATGCTTAATTAAAAGTATCTAAAAAGATTAAATGTTATTACACGACATTTAGGCTTACACTAAGAAACGCCCTACGGGGCGTTTTGCTTATTCAGATTCATTTCATAGCCGATTATGCCTAACTCAAAATTCCCTAAACTCCTTGACTATGATGCTCTCAAACAACAATTTGGCGAGGAAGATCCCCCTGCTACTCAATACGGTCACACGCTGGTAACACAAGAAACTGCTGCTGCTTTAGATTTTGATGAAGAGAATCAACCCAAACCCACAGGTTTAACAGGTTCCCGTCTACGCTCTTATGCCTTTGCTGTATTAACACGTAAGGAATATTCAAAAGCAGAATTGATTGAAAAATTGGCCACATGGGCAATGCACCGCGAAGAAGTGATTAAACTGGTTGAAGAGCTTTCAGCACAAAACTATCAGAGTGATCAACGTGTGGCTGAGATCACTTTATCGAGCCAAAAGCGTAAAGGCAAAGGCCCTAATCGCATTAAACTGGCGCTTAAAACTAAAAAGATTGACACTGGTTTAATTTTAGAAGAACTAAAAGAAACAGATTGGGTCGAACAAGCCTATCAACTCAAAGTTAGAAAGTATGGAATTGAGGTCGCAACAGATCCAAAACTAAAAGCCAAGCAAATCCGTTTTTTAATGTATCGTGGCTTTGAAATGGACGCGATTATGAAAGCGATTTCTAGAAAAGTGGAAGATTAAACGGCTATTTACCTGCACTAGCCCACACATGGTTAATCTGTCATCTAGCTATATCAAGAAAACGTAAACAGGCTTATCATCTATTAAACCTTAAATGCTAAAAATCTAATTTACTGCAGCTCATAAGCTGACCAAGTGATGCCTAAGTTACCTTTATGTAGTGTCATCTTATAACCACTATCAACACTTGTATTATAGTATTCACTAGATCTTACTTTGAGACGCCGCACCTCACCATCAGACATTCGAACATCCAAATAATAATTTGCATATCTATTTCTTCTACTGCTGCTCTCACTTTTTTCCTTATTTACGACCTGCACATCTTGAGAACTTAAAATACTGTTATCATTTATGCTATTCACAATACCCACCAAACTCACAGAATAAATACCGACAATAGGTAGAGCAAGTGCGATCACCATGATCATTTGCCGCTTCATTTTTTGAGCAAACTTCTTTTTAAATACAACATATAGAGCTGATAGCAGAAAGCTCATACATATCAATGAATAAAATAAAAAAGCTAAATCGTGGTGCTGGATAATATCCCGTAAAAATAAAATATTGCATGCAAGCATAATTAGAAAAGCCAGCATCTCGGTAGAGATTTTAGCCTTTTGCATATAAACAATATAAAAATTACGATGCTTTGGATAACTAAGATATAGATAAACCAATGCCATACCATGAAATAAAAAATCTGACCAATCAAATATAGTAGCTAAAAAGAAAATAATAACCGTCAATGAATCTAAAATTTTTCTAATTCTTAATGCATATTTTAAATATTTTTGTTGCTGTTCACTGGAAATATTTTTTGTATGTTCTTGTATAAAATTTTGTTCTTGCTCTCGTTTATTGACGGCCTCAATATCTTCAAAATGCGCCATAAACATATTACAAATTCTTTTATATGACTCAAAATCTGAACTAATATTGACAACTTGATGATGCTGATCGACCAACAATAGACGACTTCTTTTTTTAAAATGTAAGATTTGGTAGCCTTTTATTTCACTATAGAGTACTTTTTTGACTGAAAAAACTTTACGATAGAGAAGATGGTCTTCATTAAAAACAATTTCGGTATTTATACTTTCCAACAACAAATAAAAAATACAGAATAAAACACACAAGCAAGATAGAAAAATACCTACGACAATATAATTTGAGAATCCATTTGAAATAAAATATAGAATTGAGAAATAGATAAAAATAATGGTAATTGCAAAAAATAGAAGAAAAAGCAGAATACTTTTCACTTTCTCAGAGGATTCAATACTTACAACTAGACCTGCATCAATGCCATAGTAGTCTTTCATATTTATTCTTTTTATTTATAAAACTGGTGGCAACCCTACCAGCAAGCCTTCGGCACATCATATTTCTACTACCGTTGCTACCTTCCGGTCCTGGCGGGGTTCGTAGAGTACAATTGCGAAGTAACCGGCAGGGCTACCATTGCAAGAACAGAGTATAAAGATTTTTCCCTAAGTTGCAAGCCTATAAACGACTTTTCAATAAGTATTTCATTCAATTGACTATTTATAAAACAAAATCAAGAAAAATCGCTCAATTTTTGGTAACGACTAGGCTACATTCATTTACCTAAATATACGACAACAATGTAAAAGGTTATTGCAATTCATAACGTTGCCGTTTTTAATGAGGGAAATGAATTTTGTTTGATGTGTCCCCCATCAAAGCCTTATAACACGGATATTTTATGATGCTAAAGAAGCATAGCCTATGTGCCCTCACCCTACTTTGCACAACGCCTGTTTTCGCCAATATTCCAATTGAATCTCGCGGCTTAAGCCAAGCAACGAACAATAGTGTCAATCCAACCAGCGTCGCAGTAGACACAGGTGCGAGTGCAACAGCAACCAATATTAATTGGCAAATCATGCAAAAGAACCAACAATTAGAAAGTGATTTGCGTAGCTTACGCGGTAAACTTGAAGAGCAAGACAACGAGATCGCTCAACTCAAACATGAGTTGGAAAATCGTTACGCTGACCTAGATCAACGCTTAGAGTTACTTCAGCAAAAAGTAGACCCTGAAGCGAGTACCACAACGGAGGATAACCAACAGGATACTCCTCCCAGTAACACCACAATCACCAACCCCAGCAGTAACACAACCGCAGCCGCAGTAAACAAAGCACCTGTAGTGGTCAGTACGCAAAACACATCAGAGCCATCTGAGCTAGAAAAAGCCGCGTATACTGTCGCATTGGATGCCTATAAGCAAGGTGGTGCGAAGAAAGCGATTGCACCCATGCAAAATTTTATTAAAAACAATCCCAACAGTGTTTACATCAGCAATGCATATTTCTGGTTAGCGGAATTTAATTTAGCGATTGAACCTACCAACTATGCAGAAGCGAAAAAGAACTACGGGATTGTGGCAAACCAATACCCAAACTCTTCGCGCGCACCTCGAGCCGTCTATCAACTCTATAATATTGCCAAAGAAGTGGATAAAAACTCGACTCAGGCCAACCAATACAAAGCCAAACTTCTTAAGCAATATCCCAAGTCTGAAGAAGCCTCTTTCTTTAAAAAATAATTTTCCTACAGATATAAAAAAAGACACGCGAAGTGTCTTTTTTTATCTTTGGATTAAACTTAACGCACAATGCCACGCTCTGACTGTTCTAAGGAGTCAATGAGCAATTGTACCTCAGCGACTTCAGGCAAAATTTCTGCACGGATACGTTCTAAAGCCTGCTCTGTCGTCAAACCTTCTTTATAGATCAGTTTAAATGCTGTACGTAAACCTTGAATCACATTTTTAGACCAACCTTTACGACGCATACCTTCAACATTCATCGCAAAAGCATGTGCAGGATTACCAGAAACCATCACATAAGCAGGTACATCTTTCACAATCAATGATGCACCACCAATCATGCTATAAGAATCAATCTTACAGAATTGGTGTATACCCGAGTTACCGCCGACAATCACATAGTCACCTACGTGAACATGGCCAGCCACGCCGACGTTGTTTGCAAAAATATTATGATCACCGACCACACAGTCGTGCGCAATATGCGTATTTACCATCAATAAATTATGGCTACCAATCTTGGTTATACCGTGATCCTGAACCGTGCCACGGTGTAAACTACAATGTTCACGAATTTTATTATGGTCACCAATTTCTAACCAGGTTTCTTCACCTGCATATTTTAGATCTTGGCAGACCTCACCCACGCTTGCGAATTGGAAAATTTCATTGTGTTCTCCAATACGTGTATAACCACCGACCACTACGTGCGAATGTAACTGCGTACCTGCACCAATAGTGACATTTGGACCAACAATACAATACGGTCCAATCTTTGCATCTGCTGCAATCACGGCAGATGCATCGATGATTGCTGTTGGGTGAATAAATTCGTTATTGCTCATGATTGCTCTATTTTCTGATGCGAAACCATAATTTCCGCAGATGCTGCTACTACACCGTCAACGGTGGCAATACAATTATATTTGTAAATACCACGTTTCTGCATAACCAATTCTGATTTTAACACCAATTGGTCACCTGCAACGACTTGCTTTTTAAAGCGAACTTTCTCTGCCCCTGCGAACAAGAACAAAGAACCTTCACTTGGTTTCTCATTGTTCATGATGAAACCAAGAATACCTGAAACTTGCGCTAATGCTTCGACAATCAAAACACCAGGCATAATTGGATAATTAGGGAAATGGCCTTGAAGAAATTCTTCATTAATAGACACATTTTTATACGCCACAATTCCATTTTCAGTCACATCAACAACACGATCGACCAATAAAAAAGGATAGCGGTGTGGTAAGTACTCACGAATAGTTTGAATCGTCATTGGCAATTCAGGTTTCGTGAAACTAGTAGAATTCGACTCAGTCATCATATTTCTATTTACGCAATTTAATTGTTGATTCAAGGGACTCAATTTGAGCCTGCATATGATCAAGTTTTTTTACCAATTGGGTCAATGGCACATCTGCTAATTGTCTTAAACGAACAACGGTGCGTTTCCACTTTTGATTTTCAAACAGCCCAATTCCTGAAGAATACGTTCCAGCCACAGAAATATTATTTGTGACCATTGACATTCCAGTTAACGTAACATTATCAACAATATTTAAGTGCCCTGCAATTGCAGACCCACCACCTACGATGCAATTTTTGCCAATGGTTGTACTACCGGCTATTGCAGTATTGGCAGCAAAAGCCGAATTAGCACCAATTTTAGCGTTATGGGCGATTTGCACAAGGTTATCAATAATGACACCATCTTCCAAAATTGTGTCATCCAATGCACCGCGATCAACACTACAATTTGAACCAATCCGTACATCATTTCCAATGATGACCGAACCCAATTGAGCAATTCGATGCCATTTCCCTTGATAAGGGGCAAAACCAAAACCCTCACTACCAATCACAGTATTGGCATGAATACGAACACGATCGCCAATTTTGCATGACATCAGATTTACATGCGATTCAATTAAACCGCAGCGACCAATTTCAACCCCATCATGTATGCTGACATGTGAATGAATAATCGTGTCATCGCCAACAACGCAATTTGCACCAATGACCACATAATGTCCAATATAAGCAGTATCTGAGATGATTGCAGAAGGATGTATCTGCGCAGTGCTTTCGATGCCCTGTTCAGTGTGTTTAACCTCAAAAGCATGGGTTAAAATGGCAAAGGCTAAATAAGGATTGGCAACAACAATAAAGTTTTGATGTTCAACCAAGTGATCTTTCAGATCAGCTGTAACAATGAATGCTCCAGCTTTAGACTGCTGCGCTTGTTCTAAGTACTTTTCACCATTTACAAATGCAAGATGTCTAGATTCTGCTGAATCTAGACTTGCTAATCCCTTAAGGATTAAATCAGCTTGACCTACACACTCACCTTGGACTAAACGAGCAAGATCTTCTAAGCGATACTGTTGAGGATTCATTGATTACTTAATTGCGTTAACCTTTTGAATCATTTTATCAGTTAAATCATACTTAGCGTCATAGGCAAGTGCTGAGTTTTTATTCAAAACAACATCTAATTGATTTTCTTTACGCAATTGTTCAGCAACTTGCTTCACGCGACCATCAAATACACTACGTACTTGCTGAATAGAGCTTTGCACACTGCTTTGCATGGTTTGCTGCAAAGTATTGAACTCATTCATTTTGGTTTGATACTGAGTCACCATTTTTTGCTTATCCGCAGCGCTCAGCTTATCACCTGTTTGTAAACGCTGTTGTAAGTCTTGAAGCTCTTTACTAAGTTGATCAAGCTTCGTACTTTGCGGTTGAATTTTCTGTTGAAAACTCGAATTTTGCTGTTTTAAATAGCTACTATTTTCAACAACACGCTCAAGATCCACTACACCATAGCCAGCAGCATTCACCACTGTAGAAGTTAATGCTGTAAGTGTTAAAGCTGTAAGAAATTTTTTCATATTTATATCTTTCATGTAGAGAAACGGTCGACCTTAGAAGGTACGACCGATTTCAAATTGAATGTTCTTTGTTTCATCGCCATCTTTATCATTCAATGGGTATGCATAGCTGAGAGACAATGGACCAATCATGGTAATCCAAGTAAAGCCTACACCCACGCTATAACGCATGTTATCAACATCGAAACCGAAGTTGTCTTTACAATATTGCTTAGAGTCTACATCAGCACCATTCACATAAATGGTTGAACTCGATACATTACATTGAGTATCAAAAACTTGTGCACCTTCAGCAAACAGCACTGGACGGACTTGACGTGTCCAATCCCCTTTAAATGGTAAAGGCAAAGCCAATTCTGTACCAAATTGAATCAACGCATTACCACCGACTTCTTCAGGGTCATAATCAACATCATCAGATTCACTGTACGTTACACCTGGATACTTTGGACCTAATGTGCTGTTGTCATAACCACGGACTGAACCAAAACCACCTGCATAGAAGTTTTTATAGAATGGTAAGTCATTACCATAGCCTAACTTACCATAACCGCGAAGTACGAAGTCTTTGCCTAATGGGAAATAAGCTTGAGCATCATAAGTCAGTTTTTGATATTCAACATCACTGCCTGGTAAGGCAATTTCACCATTTACACGATGTGACATACCTGATGTAGGAAACACTGGACGGTTTAAAGTGTTATATGACCAACCCAAGTTTAAGTTATACGTTAAGAAATCACCCTTAAACTCGTTATCAAATGATTCTGTTGCAGAACACTCACTAGTTGTCTCATCCCAATTCGCATCTGGACAATATGACCCTTTACTACCCGTTGCCTTTCCACCATTTGCCAATAAATAATCACGTACATAGGTCGATACATACGGACCTGTAGTCACTTCAGTTTGGTCAATGTTTAAACCTGCACTGATGCTTTGGTTTTCATCAATTGGATAACCGAAATTGATACCACCACCAAAACTATCCGTCACATAATTGTTGACGTTATAGTCTTCATCCAACTTGGTTTTACGGTAGTACATGTTATAACCACGACGTACACCATCAATCGTAAAGTACGGATCGGTCACACTTAGGTTGTAGTAATCTTGTGTTTCTGAGCGTGATAAATCAATAGCAACAGAGTTACCTGTACCCATGAAATTAGTTTGACTTAGACCCGCTTGGAAGGTTATACCGCCGCTTTGCGAGAAACCAACTGCTAAAGTACTGGTACCTGAGTGCTGCTCTTCAACATTAATGTTTAAATCAACCTGATCAGCTGTGTTCGGAACACGTGCAGGCTTGATATCTACAGTCTTAAAGAAGCCTGTACGCTCTAAACGAACTTTAGATAAATCAATTTTCTCATTACTTGCAAGTGCACCTTCCATTTGGCGCATTTCACGACGTAATACTTCATCCGCAGTTTTCGTGTTGCCGGTAAAGTTAATACGACGCACAGTTACTTGCTGACCTGGATTCACATAATAATTTAAATCCACCAGATGAGTTTCTTTATCGATCTGAGGCACGACGTTCACTTCTGCATAGTAATAACCCGCATTACCGTATTTACGCAGAAGCAACTGTTTAACAGCATTCACTTTTTCTTGTGAATAGATATCGCCATCTTTATAAATTTGCAAAGCTTTCAGTTCTGCTGGCGTGTATAAAGCATCGCCCAAAAATTTGGTTTCGCCAAATTTAAACTGTTCGCCTTCATCCACTGAAACTTCAACAAAAATATTCTTTTTATCTTCACTTAAATTTAAGCTTGAGTGATTGATATTAAAGTTGATATAGCCTTTGTTTAAATAAAGTGCACGTAAAGACTCTAAGCTTGCAGCCATCTTTTCACGTGCATAACGGTCATTACGTGAAATAATGGAAGTCCAACCACTTTCTTTTACCGCAAACGCTTGTTCAATTTCGCTTTCTTTAAATACGGTATTACCAATAATATTGATATCTACAACTTTTGCAGCCTTACCTTCAACAAACTCAATAGTAAGATCTACACGGTTGTTCGGCTTCGCTGTTGTCACAACTTTTACATCAGCATCATAACGACCTTGCTGCATGTACTGTTGTTCAAGCTCAGACTCAACCGTCTGTAGCGCTGATTTTTTCAGCACTTCACCTTCGGTAATCCCCATCTTCTTCAAGCCTTCTTCCAAGGCCTCTTTAGGAATGAGTTTATTACCTTTAAATTCAACTTTAGAAATTAGTGGACGTTCGACAACTTTGAAAACCAGCGTATCACCCTGCTTTTCTGTTTTAATGTCATCAAACAAACCTGTTGCATATAAACTACGAATGGCATTGGCAAGTGCTGCATCGCTCACACGATCCCCACTATTCAACGGAATCATTCCATAGACATTTGCTGGCGTTAAACGAACAAGTCCATCAACCTTAATATCACGTACTATATAATCTTCTGCTGCATATACTTGTTGTACTGTTGCCATAGCACTGATGAGCGCCAAAGGCATAAATAAATGTGTGTGCTGCATGCCAGTTTTTTCCGATGTAAAATTTAATTCCGTATCTACGCTTTTTACAAACGCATAAAATCATTGAATAGTGCCAAAAGCATCATACTTCCGAGCAATACCATACCAATTTTTAAACCAACCAATTGTATTTGTTCAGAAACAGGTTTACCACGTATTAGTTCTATAAAATAATAGACCAAATGTCCACCATCAAGCATAGGAATAGGCAATAAATTTAATATCCCTAAACTTACACTCATCAGTGCCATAAATGAGATAAAAGTTTGCCAACCCATTTCCGCACTTTGTCCTGCGACTTTGGCAATCGTGATCGGTCCTGATAGGTTGTCTAGACCAATCAAACCGCGCACCATTTTCACAATCGAGTTCAAAATCATACTCGACAGTTGACCGGTTTTATCCACCGCCATCATGAAGGCTTCAGCAGGATTATATTGTATCGTTTGTTTATATTCTGTAGGAATACTGATTTTCCCAGGGTCACTTTGTACACCTAAGACACCAGAAACCTTGCCCATATTGTCGCGCTTACCTTGCGGCATCACCTCAAGTTGTACTAATTTATTTTGACGAAGCACATCAATTTTTAACAATTTCTCAGGTGAAGCTTGAACCACTTGAACCACATCAAACCAATCATTCATCTTAATGCCATCAATCGCGACAATTTTGTCACCTTGTTGCATACCCTGACGAATGGCTGCACCATCTTCGCTCAACTTAGTCACGACCGCAGGAATTTTAGGTCGATAAGGCGTAAAACCCAGAACATCAAGCGGAGACTGTGTTTGATCTTTCAAGAAGTTTTGAATAGGCAAACTAAATGTCTTAACTTGTCCCGCACGTTCGGCCTGAATTTGGATTGATCCCGTTTCACCTACACGATCAACCAAGGCAAAATTCAACTTTTCCCAAGTGGGTGTCGTTAAGCCATCAACAGCGGTAATTTTATCGCCCACTTGCATTTGAACTTGTGCTGCAGGTGTATTAGGTAGCACTTTACCCACACGTGTATTCAACTGCTCTTGTGCAGGTAAAAACAAAATCCAAAACAGAAAAATGGCGAATGCCAAGTTAATCAATGGGCCAGCTGCAACAATTGCGATACGCTTCCAAGGTGACTGACGATTAAATGCTTTGGGCGCATCCTCTTCAGCAACATCACCTTCACGCTCATCCAGCATTTTGACATAACCACCCAAGGGCAATGCCGAAAGCTGATATTGAATACCTGACTTTTTAGAAGTCCACTTTAAAACCGTTGGCCCAAAACCAATGGAATAAACTAAAACTTTTACGCCCAATTTACGCGCAACAAAATAGTGCCCAAACTCATGTATTGCAATAAGTGGGCCTAAAAGCAAAATTGCCGCAACAATCATAAACAAGGCGCTCATGCTTAAATTCCTATATTCACCACATATTGCTGAGCAACATGACGTGCGTTTTGATCGGCTTCTAAAATAACATCAAGTTGTGTTGCTGCTTGATGTGGGATGGTATTCAAAGTGTGTTCAACAATAGCAGGAATACCCATAAACCCCACCTGTTGATTTAAAAATGCAGCAACCGCAATTTCATTGGCTGCATTTAAAATCGCTGGGGCTGTGCCCCCAGTTTTCATCGCTTGACGTGCCAAGCTTAATGCAGGGAATCGATGCGTATCTGGCGCTTGAAAATCCAACTGATGATTTTTAAATAAATCTAAAGCTGGAACATGGGTTTGAATACGCTCAGGCCATGCCAACGCATGTGCAATCGGCGTACACATATCAGGATTTCCCATTTGCGCCAATGTTGAACCATCCACATATTGCACCATGGAATGAATAATACTCTGCGGATGCACAACTACTGTAACAAAATGTTCTTCGATTGAAAAAAGATGACAAGCTTCAATTAGCTCTAACCCTTTGTTCATGAGGGTCGCCGAATCAACCGAAATTTTCTGCCCCATGGACCAATTCGGGTGTTTGCACGCCTGCGCAGGCGTTACATTATGTAATTCATCTAAACTATGCTTAAGAAATGGCCCACCGGATGCGGTCAGAAGAATACCAGAGACTCCGAGTTTCGGCTGTCCGTGACGCTCAGCTTGTAAATAGGTCTGGGGCAAGCATTGAAAGATTGCATTATGTTCAGAATCTACAGGAAGTAAAAGAGCCTGATGATCATGAGCAGCCTGCATCATGATGTCACCCGACATCACCAGCGCTTCTTTATTTGCCAAAAGGACACGCTTTCCTGCTTTTACCGCTGCTAGCGTCGGCATTAAACCTGCCGCACCAACAATCGCCGCCATTACCACATCCACTTCTGGATGTTCAGCAACTGCGATGAGGCCTGCCTCATCCGCCAAAATTTCAATGTTTTGTAAATTGGCTGCGACTAGAAGCTGGCGCAGTTCATCTACTTTGGCTTGAGGTACAACTGCAATTTCAGGTTGAAACTGCTGACAAATATCGACAAGTTCTTGCATCCGACTATGTGCCGTAACAGCAAACACAGTGTAGTGTTCAGCATGTTGTTGCAATATTTTTAAGGTGCTCTGCCCAATCGAACCAGTAACACCCAAAATACAAACAGATTGAGACATTTACAAATCTACGCCAATAAGTTTTAACACATATACACCCGCAGCAAAGATAGGTGCCGCAGCCAGTAGCGAGTCAATACGATCCAATACCCCACCATGCCCTGGCAAAATACGACCTGAGTCTTTAATTCCAGCACGACGTTTAATCATAGACTCAAACAAATCACCGAGCACCGAGCTAAATACAGTCACTACAGATAAAATAAGAAATAATAAATGCTGTGCGTACGTTAGGTCTAAATAGAGGATTTCAACAGCGACCACAATGATCATGGCCGTAATCACACCACCATAGAGACCTTCCAACGATTTATTTGGACTCACTTCAGGTGCAAGTTTACGCTTACCCAGTTTACGCCCAACAAAGTATGCCCCGCTGTCAGCACCCCATACCAATAAAAACAGGTACATCAGCCACCATGGAGACATCTTCCAGAGTGCAAAAATAGCAGTCACAGCCGAAGATATCAGAACAATCCCAACCACTTTAAGGGTTGAATTATACCAAGCATCATAATTTGGATAGGATTTAACCCAATACAGACTGAGCAACCAGCATAGAATAGAGGCAGCCCAAAGTAGAAGTGCAATATCGTTAAAGTATAAAGCAAGTGTAGCAAGGCCAGCACTGAGTAAACCAAAACCCCACGCTAGAGGTTTATTAACATTTTTTGTTGTACGGGGCATGAGTTTAAACCACTCATAGCCTGCAACCCCTGCCGCAATAATCATCAGCACAAACATTGGATAGTGTGACTGGGTTGCAAACATACAACTCAGTACAACGGCCACCAAAACCAATGCGGTTATAATCCGCTCTAACATTTATTAGTTCTCAATTTTATCTTGTAGAATTTGTTCCGTCGTTTTCCCGAAACGACGTTCACGCCCACCAAATACAGCCAAGGCGTCATCAAACTCTTCTACACTGAACTCTGGCCAAAGAGTTGGAGTGAAGTAAAGCTCTGCATAAGCTGCTTGCCACAACATAAAGTTCGATAAACGAAAATCCCCGCCTGTACGAATCAATAGATCCACAGCGGGTAAATCACTCAAACTAACGTATTGGCCAAAAACATGTTCATCAATTTGCTCAGGATCTAACGCTTGAGATTGAACAGCAAGTGCAATCTGCTTAGCCGCATGCGCCATATCCCACATCCCACCGTAACTAATTGCGATGGTCAAAGTCATCTTGTCGAAATTAGCAGTGTCTTGTTCGGCATGCAACATTAAGTCACGCAATTGCGGAGATAATTTAGAACGATCACCAATAAAACGTAAGGACATTTGATATTGATGCATACGAGGCAACTGTTCATGAATCGTGTCTTCCAACAATTTCATGAGCAAATCAACTTCAGCTTGAGGGCGCTTCCAATTTTCACTCGAAAAAGCAAAAACGGTTAATGCTTGAATATTTTTTTTTCGGCAATGCTCGACAATCGGGTCAAGGACATTTTTTCCTTCACGGTGACCATCGCCCTTTTGCATTGCATTTTTTTTGGCAAAACGATTGTTGCCATCCATGATGATGGCAACATGTTTTGGAAGAGTAAGCTTATCTTCTGAATCGGTCATTATACAAATTAGACCTTCAACAACTCAGCTTCTTTATTCGCAAGACGTTTGTCGATTTCAGCAACAAACTTATCTGTGATTTTTTGAATATCATCAGATGCACGACGTTCATCATCTTCAGAAATTTCTTTTTCTTTCAACAATGCTTTGATGTCGCCCAGTACATCACGGCGAATATTACGTACTGCAACTTTTGCATTTTCAGCTTCGTTACGCGCAACTTTTTGCATGTCACGACGTGTTTCTTCCGTCAATGCAGCCATTGGAACTCGAATCGCATCAGCCGTAATTGGGTTTAAGCCCAAATCTGACTCACGAATCGCTTTATCAATTGCCGCAACCATCGTACGCTCAAATGGCTGAACCAACAATGTACGCGAGTCTTCAACACCCACGTTTGCCACTTGGTTTAATGGCACATCTGAGCCATAGTAAGGAACCATTACCCCGTTTAAGATAGATGGATGCGCACGTCCAGTACGAACCTTGGCAAAACCATGTTCTAACGAGTCAAGTGACTTGTTCATACGGTCTTCTGCGTCTTTTTTAAGATCGTTAATCATGTGATCTTCCTTACTTAATTCGAAAAGATATAAATTCTAAAATAGCGTGTAGTATAAAGAGCTTTCGAGGTCACGTACATTAGTTCGTTACGTGAGTACCCTCTTTTTCACCCATAACCACTGAAAGCAATGAACCTGCTTTATTCATGTCAAAGACTTGAAGCGGCACATTGTGGTCACGACACAAGCAAATCGCTGTTAAATCCATCACACCCAATTTCTCATCTAACACTTGGTCAAAAGTTAAGGTGTCATATTTAACGGCATCATCGTATTTGCTTGGGTCTTTGTTGTAGACACCATCAACTTTCGTTGCTTTTAGGATCAGGTTGGCTTCAATCTCGATACCACGTAAGCATGCTGCTGTATCTGTGGTAAAGAACGGATTACCTGTACCTGCGACAAACACACAAACTTCACCTTGTGTTAGATGACGAATGGCATCACGGCTTGAGTATGATTCAACTACAGCACCAATTGGCAATGCTGACATCAAACGAGTTTTGATATTACGGCGTACCAAAGCATCACGTAATGCCAAACCATTCATCACGGTTGCAAGCATACCCATTTGGTCACCGGTTACACGACCAACCAAACCATCTTTTTGTAATTGACTACCGCGATATAAGTTACCACCACCCACAACAATCCCGACTTGCACACCCAAACCCACTAAGTGCGCAATTGCCAAAGACATTTGATCAAGGACTTGAGCATCAATACCCATATCTTTATTTCCAGCCAATGCTTCGCCAGAAAGTTTCAGTAAGATGCGTTCAAAACGTGGTTTTTTAGAATCCAACATCGCAATAACTCCAATATCTAAATTTTAAAATTTTATTTGTGTCTTAATTCGATTTAATCGAAATCAATTGTGCATACAGATCATATTCATCTGCATCGGTAATTTCGACTTCTAACAAATCGCCTGATTTAATCTGGCTTTTATCAATATCTTCCACAAAGACATTGCCATCAATTTCAGGAGCATCTGCGTATGAACGTGCAATCGCAACTGGGAATTCTTCATCAAGCTCATCGACCAGCACCGTCATTTTCTGACCAACACGCTTTTGAAGTTTTGCAGCAGAAATCGCCTGTTGCACTTCCATAAAGCGTTCATAACGCTGTTGCTTAATCTCTTCAGGCACGTGATCTGGCAAGTCGTTTGCTGTCGCACCTTCAACAGGCGAATAGGTAAAGCAGCCTACGCGATCAAGTTGTGCTTCTTTTAGCCACTCAAGCAAGATTTCAAAATCTTCTTCAGTTTCGCCAGGGAAACCCACAACGAAGGTTGAACGAATTACTAAGTCAGGACATTTTTCACGCCACAGCTTTAAACGCTCAAGTGTATTT
Source organism: Acinetobacter sp. Gutcm_16 (assembly GCF_028649355.1). NCBI lineage: Bacteria > Pseudomonadati > Pseudomonadota > Gammaproteobacteria > Moraxellales > Moraxellaceae > Acinetobacter > Acinetobacter sp. Gutcm_16. The sequence continues at coordinate 81,462 of NZ_JAQSUV010000023.1, forward strand.
TCACTATGCGCAGGTCGTTTCATCAGTTTTAGAACTTTTGGGCTGGCATGTTGGAATGGAATATCCAAATAAGGCAAAATTTTGCCTTGTGCCATCAAGTCAATCACTGCATCCACATGTGGATATGGATATACATAGTGCAAACGCACCCAAATACCGAGTTGACCTAAGGCCTCACACATGTCATAGAACTTCGTCTTAACAGGTTGACCATTCCAAAAGTCTAATTTGTATTTGGTATCGAGGCCGTAAGCAGAAGTATCTTGGGAGATAACGAGTACTTCTTTTACACCGGCACGTTTAAGCGCAGCCGCTTCTTCTAAAACAGAACCGACTGGGCGAGACACTAAGTCACCACGCATACTTGGAATAATGCAGAAGGTACAACGATGGTTGCATCCTTCTGAGATTTTTAAGTACGCATAATGCTTCGGCGTTAAACGAATCCCTTGTTCTGGAACAAGGTCAATAAATGGGTTGTGTTTTGGTGGCTCAGGCACGTATTGGTGCACAGCTTCCATCACTTCTTGATATGCAGCCGCCCCTGTCACTTTTAAGACATTTGGGTGCATTTGGCGAATTTTGTCTTCGTCTTTACCTAGGCAGCCCGTAACGATTACACGACCGTTCGCACTCATGGCTTCGCCAATGGCATCTAAAGACTCTTGCACTGCAGACTCAATAAAACCACAGGTATTTACAACAACTAAATCCGCACCGTCATAATCTGATGCTACATCATAACCTTCAGTCTTCAACTGAGTTAAAATTCGTTCGGAATCAACCAATGCCTTAGGACAACCTAAAGAAACAAAACCGACTTTGGGGGATTTCATGAATCTGCGCTCCACTAGAATGCGCGTATTGTATGTCTTTTCTGTTTATAAAAACAGATCGATTCCACACTCTTTGTTTAATGCACCAAAATAAAACCAACACTGTAGTAGAATTAACATAACGCACCATTTTAAGCCACTTTCGGTTTACTTGATTTTTAGAATCCGCTATATCTTTAGCTAATCGTTCATTTACAGCGCATTCCGCAAAAAAAGTGTGCTCATTTCACTATACAAAATCAAAGTTGGCGTGCATTTTGCTTTATTTGCATCAATTCAGTCCGCTATTTGGAACGGTTAATGCTTTATCAAGATGCCATTGCGCTATTTTAATACAGGATACATTCGCTAATGGATCACCCTATTTCTATCGACTATCGCCTTTTAGTGGACAATTTGACCACTGCGATTTTATTGGTCGACAGTAAATTAAATATTTTTTACTTAAATTCCTCTTGCGAAGCATTATTTGATATCAGTCTTTTACGTGCCTCTGGTCAACCTGCGCTTAATTTACTCCATGCACCCAATGATGAGTTCAATACAGAAGAAGCTCTTCTCAATACTTTAAACTCGGGACAACACTACACCCGCCGTGAAGCCATCATTAAGGTCAACTTTAAAGATATTCATGTTGACTATACCGTGTCACAGTTGAATTCAAATAAGCCCTATCATCCTTTGCTTTTAATTGAGATCAACCCGATTGATCGGATGCTCAAAATTTCCAAGGAAGAAAACTTCTTACAACAACATCAGGTCGCACGCCAACTCATTCGTGGTGTTGCACATGAAATTAAAAATCCGTTGGGCGGAATTCGCGGCGCTACACAACTGTTAGCGCGTAGCCTCAATGATCCGCAATATAGCGAGTTCACCGACATTATTATCAGTGAAGTCGATCGCTTACGTAATTTAGCAGACACCATGCTTGGTTCTCGTCAGCTCCCAAGTTATGAGTTGGTCAATGTACATGAACCTTTAGAGCGTGTCCGCTCACTCATTACCAATCAGACCAAAAAGAAAATTAAGATCACCCGTGATTATGATTTGTCATTACCAGAAGTGATGGCCGATCGTGATCAACTAATACAAGTCATGCTGAACATTAGCGTTAATGCAGTGCAAGCCATGACTGAAAATAAAGAGTTCTTTGTCGACCACCAACCTGAGCTGATGTTACGTACCCGTATTCAACGTTTAGTGACCATTAATGGTGTACTGCAACGCTCCGTAGTGCGGATTGATATCGAAGACAATGGTCCAGGCGTTCCAGAAGAAATTTTAGAATCTGTGTTTTACCCGCTGGTCACGGGTCGTGCTAAAGGCACAGGACTAGGTTTAAGTATTGCGCAAAATATTATGCATCAACATAACGGAATGATTGAATGTCAATCTGTTCCCGGAAAAACAACTTTTAGCTTATATATACCTTGGGAGTTAAACCATGTCGCGAAATAAAATATGGGTAATTGATGACGATCGCGCCATGCGCTGGGTGCTGGAAAAAACATTCAAAGAAGAAGGTTTCGACGTCACAAGTTTTGAAGAAGCTCAATCCGCTTTAGACCAGCTCAGTTTAGATGCACCCGATGTGATCTTGACCGATATTCGCATGCCCGGCATCGATGGCTTAACTTTTTTAGCGAAAGTTAAAGCCAACTATCCTGATCTACCTGTCATTATTATGACGGCTCACTCTGACCTAGAGTCTGCTGTTTCAAGTTATCAAACGGGTGCATTTGAGTATTTACCCAAGCCTTTTGACATTGATGAAGCATTAGCCTTGGTGAATCGTGCGATTTTGCACATCACCAAAATGCAGCAGCAAGAGTCGGCAAAAACTGTACAACCGATTCAATCGACCGAAATCATTGGCGAGTCTCCTGCTATGCAGGAAGTTTTCCGTGCGATTGGTCGTTTGTCTCAATCACACATTACAGTGTTAATTAATGGTGAATCAGGTACAGGTAAAGAGTTGGTTGCACATGCTTTACACCGCCACTCACCACGTAGCAGTAAACCTTTTATTGCACTCAACATGGCTGCAATTCCAAAAGACCTAATTGAAACAGAGCTTTTTGGTCATGAGAAAGGTGCCTTTACAGGGGCAAATACACAACGCCAAGGTCGCTTTGAACAAGCCAATGGCGGAACACTGTTTTTAGATGAAATTGGCGATATGCCTTTCGAAACGCAAACACGTTTACTGCGTGTTCTAGCTGATGGCGAGTTTTACCGTGTCGGTGGGCATATCCCAGTAAAAGTGGATGTACGTATTGTCGCGGCAACGCACCAAGACTTAGAAAAATTGGTACATGATGGTCGCTTCCGTGAAGACTTATATCACCGTCTGAACGTAATTCGCATTCACATTCCAAAACTGGCGCATCGTAGCGAAGACATCCCAATGTTAGCGCAACACTTCTTGGCACGTGCAGGCAAAGAATTAGGCGTCAGCCCTAAAATCCTTCGCCCTGAAACGCAAGAATATATGCAACAGCTGCCTTGGCAAGGAAACGTACGTCAGCTCGAGAACACCTGCCGCTGGTTAACGGTCATGATTACAGGGCGTGAAGTTTATCCTGAAGACTTACCATCAGAGCTGAAGCAAATTCCAATTACCCGCTCAGGTGAAGATGCGCAAGCCGCGCAAAACTTAGATCGGATTGCAGTCCACCATTGGGATGAGTTGTTGGGTCAATGGGCTGTGCAAAAGCTGAAAAATGGCGAGATGAAAATCCTCGATATCGCAACCCCAATGTTCGAACGTACATTGATCATTGCTGCGCTGCAACAAACCCGTGGCCGTAAACGGCATGCTGCTGAGTTACTCGGTTGGGGGCGTAACACCCTTACGCGTAAACTTAAAGAGCTAGGTATGGATACCGCAGATGATGAAAGTGAAGAAGAAGCTTTAGAAAACTAAGGCAGATTCAAATAAAAGCGCCACAATGGCGCTTTTATTTATTAAGCCGTAAAGCCTAAATAGCGTGAATAGCCTTCAACACCAAGTGGTGCTTTTAACATGATAAAATTTGGGTAACTGGCTTGAGTTAACTCTTCAAACATAATGACTTGATCATCATGTGCATGGAGATCATCAACACTGCGCTGCATAGTCGCTTCAAATTCATCTGTGATATATTCAAAGCCAATATCCATCGCAATAAATAAGGTATGTTCACAAGGCTGAACGTATTGTTCATGAGACCAATCAATTACCTGTTGTTGGCAGTGTGGACACGCTACGGGATCTGTCGCTTCACAGTCTAGTGGGATCAATTGATAAGTCATAATTTAGTTTTTAAACAAAGATGCTGCGAAGTTTAGCATAGGATAAAGTACCTAGAATAATCATGTCGACTTTAGAAAAAGCCATTGCACTGGCTGCAACCCAACATGCGGGGCAACTCGATAAGGGCGGACAACCTTACATCTTGCATCCATTACGCCTCATGTTGCAATTTTCCAATCCTACCCTACAAATCATTGCGGTGTTGCATGACATTTTGGAAGACACCGCAACGACTGCTGAAGACTTAGAAGCGCTTGGCTTTAGTGCCGAGATCATTAAATCCATACAAGCACTGACCAAACAAACAGGTGAATCACGTTTGGAAGCGGCTAAGCGCACTACATTAAACCCTCTTGCAACCCAAGTAAAATATGTCGATGTACTCGATAATATGAACCTTTCGCGCATAAACAACCCAACAGCACGCGACTTTGCACGACTTGAAGAATATAAAGAGGTGCTTGAAATACTCAAACAAGCGAAAACTCAGTGAAACCCTTAAAATAACTGAGTATTTTCAATTAAATCTCTACAATTTCAAAATTGACAAACTGAAACGATCACTTTTTAATTAAGCCTATCGTTGCACAAATGGACATGGTGAATGTTAAGCGATTTAGATGATTTTTATTGTTTTGCTCAAGTGGTTGAACATGGTGGTTTTAGCGCAGCCGAACGCGCAACAGATATTCCTAAATCCAAGCTCAGTCGACGCGTGTATAACCTCGAAGAACGATTGGGTGTACGCCTAATTCAACGCAGCTCTCGACACTTCGCAGTGACCGATATTGGTATGAATATTTACCGTCATGCGCAAGTGATGATGAATGCAGCACAAGCCGCACACGATTTGGTCGATCATCTCAGTTTACAACCGCGTGGGGTCATTAAACTCAGTTTGCCTGTATCGATTGCACAAAATGAAATTGCACGTATTTTACCGAACTTCTTAAAAACCTATCCCGAAATTAAAGTGCAAATGATGGTAACCAATCGCCGTGTGGATATTATTAACGAAGGTTTTGATATCGCGCTGCGGGTTCGCTCCAATCTAGACGATGATCCAAGTTTGGTAATTCGTAAATTTGAAAATATCGAGCAGCATTTATTTGCCAGCCAAGCTTACTTAAATGAATTTGGCGAACTGAAACAACCTGAAGATTTAAGCCAACATCATATACTCAGTATGGTTGATGAGCATTTAGATCAACATATCATCGTGCATAATGATGCACAGCAACAAAAGAAAATACGCGTCAATCCTGTAGTGATGGGCTCTGATTTGAGTATGTTGGCTCAACTGGTCCGTAAAGACTGCGGCATTGCATTACTTCCAGATAGCATCGTACAAGATATGGTGAAAAGTGGTGAGCTGGTTCGTGTCCTGCCCGACTGGAAAGCACCACACGGTATTTTTCATGCGGTGTATCCTTCACGCCGTGGTTTACTGCCTGCTGTCCGTGTGTTTATTGACTATTTAATTGAACACCTTAGCTCAAATAAATCACTTTAAACCCTACACATGCTCAATGACATTGAGCCAATCCATGAGGCAAAAAAAAGAGCTTAACCGAGGTGGATAAGCTCATAAACTTTCAAAATAAGAAACTACAGCGAGTATCTTGGAAACAATTTTAGTGACAAAATAAAGTTTAGACCAATAGCTTACATGTATAAGTTTTAATCAAAAAATATCAAAAACACGACAAATAAAGGGTTTCAGAAATATCACTTATTGCTTCTAAGACTTAATTTAGCTTTTAGGCTACAAAGCTAGACCAAAGTCTAAAATTTAATCACCTACAAAACATCAACTTAAATTTCTGGATAAGTGCCCGTACCTTCAGGCCAAGGTGATAGTAACTCAAAACCTGTTTCAGTCACGAGTACCATATGCTCCCATTGCGCAGTTAAAGACTTATCTGCAGTCACGACTGTCCAACCATCCTTAAGTTCTTTGACATGCGCTTTGCCCATATTAATCATCGGTTCAATCGTGAACACCATGCCCGCTTTAAGCTGCATCCCCTTACCTGGTTGACCGTAGTGCAATACGCTTGGCTGTTCGTGATAAACCTTGCCGATACCATGACCACAATACTCGCGTACCACACTATACCCTTCACGGTGTGCAACTGTCTGGATGGCATAACCAATATCGCCCAAAGTTGCACCTTGCTTCACAGCATGAATACCTGCAACCATTGCATCATAAGTCGTATCGACTAGCTTTTTGGCTTCCGGTTTCACTGTACCCACATAGTACATACGACTGGTATCACCAAAGTAGCCATCTTTAATAATCGCCACATCAATATTAATAATATCGCCATCTTTGAGTACAACATTCGGCGATGGAATACCGTGACAGACCACTTCATTTGGAGAAATACAGGTGGTTTTGGTATAGCCATGATAACCAATATTGGCAGGCGTCACTTTTAAGGTATTTACAATGAAGTCATGACAAATATCATCCAGATATTCAGTCGTGACACCCGGCTTTACATGCTCACCAATCATCGCTAAAACTTCGGCAGCCAAACGACCAGATATACGAAGTTTTTCTACATCTTGTTCAGTTTTTATGCTCACATTTAAGCCACGCATTGAAATATCCTCAATTATGAAGTCGCAAGTATAGACCTTTTCTCAATATTTTTGTTCAAACTTAAATCTTAGGCTAGCCTTCAACAACTGACCTCTAAATAATTTGTGTAATTTTAAAGCATTTGCACTACAACTTTTAATTTAGGAAAAACAGTGCCTCAAGCTTTTCATATTTATAATTTTTCTATTTTAAAATGGATAATCAATCACATATATCAACCTATTTTTTACAAGTTGATATATTCACTTTTCATCTTATAAAAAAATTTAATACTACCCATGAAATAAATTAGCCAAAAAAACACATATGCACTAAAATCGTCCCCTTTGTTCAACTCGATCTCCCTTTTATGACAAGTCTGCGTACTCGGGATATTGTTGCTTTGGGTTTTATGACTTTCGCACTCTTCATTGGTGCGGGCAACATTATCTTTCCACCGATTGTGGCTCAACAAGCGGGTGAGCATGTATGGTTAGCAGCTTTTGGTTTCTTAATCACTGCTGTCGGCTTACCTGTAATCACCATTATTGCGCTGTCACGTGTCGAAGGTTCGATTCAAATTTTAAGTTCACCTTTGGGTAAAATAGCCAGCCTGATTTTAACCATTACGTGTTACCTAACTGTCGGGCCACTCTTTGCGACACCACGTACTGCAACCGTTTCTTATGAAATTGGTTTTTCATCCTATCTTGGAACATCAAGCAGTAGCTTGCTGATCTACAGTGCAATCTACTTTAGTGTAGTCACCCTCATTTCACTGTATCCAAACAAGATTTTAGACACGGTTGGTTATGTACTCTCGCCACTGAAGATTTTATCTTTAGCCATCCTTGGCATTGCGGCGATGATGATTCCAACGGGTTTCGTTCCGCCAGCCATCAATAATTATGTCGACAGCCCTGTTTCTGAAGGTTTTGTAAATGGTTATTTAACCATGGACACTTTAGGTGCTTTGGTTTTTGGTATTGTGATTATTCAAGCCATTCGTTCACGCGGTGTCAGCAACCCTAAACTGATTACGCGTTATGCAGTTATTGCGAGTATCATTTCTGGTATTGGTTTAACTGTAGTTTACCTCAGCTTATTTAAACTTGGCCTTGGAAGCCATGAAGTCGCAGCAAATGCGAGCAATGGTGCAGTGATCCTGCATGCATATGTTCAACATGCATTTGGTGACTTAGGTTCTATCTTCCTTTCTGCCATGATTTTTATTGCGTGTATGGTCACTGCGATTGGCCTGACCTGTGCATGTGCTGAATATTTCAGTTCAATCACTAAAATTGGCTATAAAGTTTGGGTCTTCATTCTGATTGGTTTCTCTTTCATTATTTCAAACTTAGGTTTAACCAAACTCATTGCCTTTTCTGTGCCTGTTTTAAGTGCAATTTATCCACCTGCAATTGTGGTGATTATGCTGAGCTTTGGCTGGAAATTCTTTAATCATCCTCGCCGAGTGATTGCACCTGTTACAGCAGTGTCTTTGGTCTTTGGTATTCTAGACGGTTTAAAAGTTGCGAACTTTGAACTGCCTTATGCGCTAACTCACTTACCTCTTGCAGAACAAAACCTTGCATGGCTTATTCCATCATTAGTGGTTTTTGCAATTGCCGTTGTAATCGACAAAGTGAAAAAGTAAGCAAAAACTGATGTTGTTAAAGTCTGGTTTTACCCAAACCTGATTTTAAGCATGATCAATATTTGTCACATTTTATCCAAATGGACACATATTGTTTCATTTCTTTCTACATCAGTTTTTGTACATACTGACACATTTCATATACACCGCTAAAGTCGTATATCAACACCTTCATATCTCTTATAAATTTAATATTAGAAAATAAAAAATTCTTTAAAGCCTGTCCTAGCAAGCCATTCATGGCATCAATATTGCTTTATATAATCTATGTATAAGCTTACATGCATCATTTATTTGCCATCTTATACCGTAACGAAATACTATTTATTCACTAAAAAAATGCTACATACATATTTTCTGATTGGTATAGCATAATTTCTCTGAAAAATAGTTGTTTTTGCTCTTGATCAACGCAAGTTTTAGCAGTACAACATTAAGAACTAATCCGACTAAACACATTGGTTTTTAGTCAAAAACTCAAGGAGGGATGGAGATGTTATCATTACATTTCAACAAGCAAGTCTTCATTAACGCTCTGAAGGCAAACAAGAATATGGTGACGTATTTAAGTACCACCATTGCCCTGATGGTCATTATGATCATGCATGGCTTAATTCAAGGTAACCTTAAAGCTGAATATTTTGCTTACGCTATTGTCGTATCATTTGCCTTTTATTTATGGGCAGTGGTCGATCAAAAATTCCGAAAGGCCACACAGTCAATTGACTAGCAAACAGGTGGATGATTAGTCATCCACCTTTGTAAAAGTATAAAAATTAAAAAACTATAAGAACAACTTAAAACAAACCTAAAAACATTCCCCACAACAAACCCAACGTCGCCACAATTTCCCCCACAACCAATGCCATCATTGCCATCAGCATGATTGATTTGGGTAAAGTCCATTTGCCTAGAACATGCGGACTACGAAATTGGTTATTGGTGTCTTGCAATACCCCATGCACAATATAGCTCAGTATAGAGAAGCTAAAAAAGAATAAATTAATTCCCACAAACAGCATGTTCACAGGTTCAGGCCAGACTGAAATTGCGGCCATTACCGCAATAATTAAACTTGCAGGTGCATATAACAAACTGCTGCGGTGGGCGATATCGACATAATAGTGTGCGCGAAACTGCGGTGAATGGCGTATTTGTGCATATTTCCATACCCCTGTCAGCATCCCAACAAACAGAAAAATCCCACTAAACAAAAGTGCAAATTTTACCGACATATCTAATTCAACAAACTGCATGTGTTTTCCTTTTTTATTTTCACTCTATTCTATACAGATCTACTTGACTTCAAAGTCATAGATTAGACAAGTTTCTTTTTGGAACTTAGGTAGAGTAGAAAAAATTTCTATGCTTAACCGATTATGCAAAATTACGAAACTTTAGCTATTACCTGCTCTGACCATTATTCACTCAGTGGACGCTTTTATGCAGCGCAAGGTACACAACAAACCCTACCTGTTTTAATCTGCCCTGCCACAGGTATTACTCAACAGTTTTACCACCATTTTGCATCATGGCTTGCAGAACAAGGCTATGCCGTTTTGGTTTTTGACTTTCGCGGCATTGGTGAGTCTTTGCATGAACCACTTAAAAAGTCGAAAGCCAGCATCGTGCAATGGGGGCAATTGGATATCCCAGCGGCGATGGAGGTGTTATTGAATAAAACCCAAGCGACACAAGTCATTTTGCTCGGTCATAGTGCAGGCGGGCAACTTTTAGGCATTAACCCAAACTATGAAAAAGTCGCAAAAGTCGTTGCTGTTGCAGGCTCAACAGGACACGTAAAAGATTTGAAAGGTCGTACTAAACTCCTGGCTCCTGTGATGTTTAAACTAATCTTCCCTATTGCACGTTATACCTTAGGCTATGGACCGACCAATGCCATTGGCATGGGCGAAAACCTACCCAAAGATGTGGCGCGTGATTGGGCACAGTTTTGCAGCAAACCGGGTTATGTAATCAATGCCTTCGGCAAAACAGTAAAAGATGACTTCCACCGTGATATTCGCTGTCCAATCACAGCCATTTGGGCATCGGATGATGAAATTGCTACGCAAGTGAATGTCAAAGGCTTACTCAGCCTTTACCCAAATGCACAAACAGATCAAATTGAACTCAAACCACAGGCTTATGGCCACAAAGCCATTGGTCATATGGCGATGTTTAAGCGTTCCCATCAAAACATATGGCCTGAAATTGCAGCACAGCTTTCATCTTAAAGCGGTACATATCAAGTCAAGCCTGTCGCCAGTTCAAGCAGCACTTGCTTGACTGGCTTTATTTTCACCGCAAAATTGCAGCTTTTAGATAAAAACCAACGCTATTGATAAATTTAATTTCATTAATCAATAAATAAATATTATATTTCCACCACGAATTTTTATTAAGTCATAGTTCATGTGATGTCTATCGCATGTGCTAGAGATGGATGAATCATGTCTGCACAACAGCAACCCCAGCTTAAGCATGGGCTGAGCAACCGCCATATTCAGCTGATTGCTTTAGGCGGCTCTATTGGTACAGGCCTATTTTTAGGCATTTCTCAAACCATTAAACTGGCTGGCCCTTCCGTTATTTTAGGCTACGCACTGGCGGGCTTAATTGCATTTTTCATGATGCGCCAGTTGGGTGAAATGGTGGTTGAAGAACCCGTGAGTGGCTCTTTTAGTTATTTTGCCTATAAGTTTTGGAGCCCTTTTGCCGGCTTTATGTCGGGCTGGAACTATTGGGTGCTCAATGTCTTGGTCTGCATGGCGGAACTCAGTGCCATCGGCCTCTATGTCCAGTATTGGTGGCCTGAAATTCCCACATGGATTTCAGCGCTTGGTTTCTTTGTACTGATCAATGCCATCAACCTGCTGCATGTCAAAGTCTTTGGTGAAACAGAATTTTTATTCTCCATGATTAAAATTCTCGCAATCATTGGCATGATTGGATATGGTGCTTGGTTACTGGCAAGTGGTCACGGTGGTGCACATGCCTCTATTTCCAACCTCTGGGCTCTAGGCGGTTTCTTTCCCAATGGGATTTCTGGCTTAATCATGGCGATGGCCATCATTATGTTTTCCTTTGGCGGGATTGAACTCGTTGGTATTGCAGCTGCGGAAACTAAAAACCCGACCACAACAATTCCTAAAGCGGTTAATCAAATTGTCTACCGTGTGTTACTGTTTTATGTGCTTACGATCATCGTTCTGCTCTCTTTGTTTCCATGGAATCAAATCGCAGAAGGCGGTAGTCCTTTTGTTTTGATTTTTGACTCCTTAGGCAGTCAAGGCGTTGCAACTGTGCTGAATTTTGTGGTCTTAACCGCAGCTATATCGGTGTATAACGGTACCAGCTATGGCACGAGTCGTATGCTATTAGGTCTGGCAGAACAAGGCAATGCCCCACAGTTTTTAAAGAAAATTAACCAACGCGGCATTCCTTATGCAGCCATTTTATGCTCTGCATTGGTAACCTTACTGTGTGTCGTCTTGAATTATATCTTTCCGGAAAAAGCCTTTAAACTACTGATGAGTCTTGTGGTTTCAGCCATTGTGATTAACTGGATGATGTTGGCGTTGACCCATTTAAAATTCAAGCAACGTATGCTGGCATTACAAAAATCAACCTTGTTTCCAACTTTGGTTTACCCTATCAGCAACTATATCTGTATTGTATTTATGCTTGGTATTTTAGTGGTGATGTGGCTCACACCTGATATGCGAATTGCAGTGATGCTGATTCCACTTTGGATTGGCTGCTTAACCCTAACTTACTGGTTTAAACAAAGATCAAAAACGCAAAAAATACAATAAATAAGTCAGCAAACAGCGCCGTTAAAAGGCACCCTTCCCTTTAAAGCCGCTGTTTGCAAATCAAAGCCAATTTCCCAAATGACTTTGATTGAATCACTTTATTGTAGTCATGACCGATGCAGAGTGTTTCTCTTTTATTTGCTTATTTTGAGTATTTATTGAGAAATATTTTCATATAAAATAGTTTATAAAGAAAATTATACGCAGGAATACGTTATGAATGACGCTCACTACGTTTTAGATAAAATTGACCGTCGTATTTTGTCTGAACTTCGCCAAGACGGCCGTTTGACCGTTACCCAGTTGGCTGAGAAAGTTGGGCTGTCCTCTTCTCCTTGCTGGACACGTGTAAAACGCCTAGAAAATCTCAACATCATTGAAGGCTATACAGCAAAGATTAATTCAAAAGCCATTGGGATTAATGAGCTGTTTTTTATTGAAATTACGCTTGAACGCCATGATGATGAAATCTTAGAGCAATTTAGTGAAGCACTGGCTTACATGCCTGAAGTGGTTGAAGCACATTTAGTGACTGGCGATTACGACTACTTACTCAAAGTTGCAGTGAAAAATGCAGAACACTATGAACGCTTTTTGCGTAAAAACTTATACTCAATGAAAGGTGTACGTCATACACGCTCAATTTTTGCCTTACGTCCTTTGAAACTCGAAAATAAATCTGACCTCATTATGATTGAGTGATTGCTGCAAATATTGTGTAAATGTGGTTTAATACACGCAGTATGAGATGAGCCTCTTACAGTATGTGCCTTAGATGTGCATACGACTAGCCCCTAACCATGGGGCTTTTTAATGTCTATAAGTTTAAATACTGATACTTTAGATAGTGAAAATCATTCAAATACAAAATGGTAGCCAATAAAAAAGCACCCCAAGGTGCTTTTTTATTAAGTGTATCATCTCTAAAAATATTAACCCAAAATACCAATTGAGAGCTGAATCACAAAAGCATTCACAATATCAACAAAGAATGCACCCGTCAGCGGAATGATCAAAAAGGCTTTATGGGATGGTCCATAGGTATTGGTTACCGCTTGAATATTGGCAATTGCTGTCGGTGTCGCACCTAAGTTGACACCACATTGGCCTGCACAAAGTACCGCAGCATCATAGTTCTTACCCATCACACGGAAGGTCACAAAGTACAAATAAAGTGCTAAGAACAGTGTTTGTACAATCAGGATAATCACCAGTGGACCAGCCAAATCTGCCAACAACCAAAGCTGTAAGGACATTAACGCCATGGCTAAAAACAGTGCCAGTGAAGCATTGCCAAATACATCGATGCAGCGGTCAAAAACCTGAACTCTCAACCCATGCTCTAAAATATTACGTAAAACCACACCACACATTAGCGCCCAAACAAAACTTGGTAGCTCAAACCACTGCCCTTTAGCCACCGCTGTCATGAAGTATGCAAAGCTGATGCAAATTGCAAACATCCCCATGGTTTTGACCGCATCATCTGCCGTAATCAGACGCGTTTTTTCAGGAAATTCAAATGGCGCCGTTTGTGCTGAGGGTGGCGCTTCATTACGCCCTGTTGCTGCTGGAATTTCTTCAGCCAGCTGGTAGCGACGTATCAGAAATTTAGCGATAGGTCCACCTATTACCCCGCCAATGATCAAACCAAATGTTGCACTTGCCATGCCCAGTACAATCGCACCCTGCACACCGTGTTCATTTTCAAATATCGTGCCCCACGCTCCTGCTGTCCCATGACCACCTGTGAGTGTGACTGAACCAGTAATTAAACCAATCAGCGGGTCTAGACCTAAAACTTTGGCAAGGCTAATACCGACCACATTTTGCAACAGGACAAATACAATAACGCAGACCAAAAATATAAGCAGAGACTTCCCACCTTCTTTGAGCTTAACTAAGCTTGCACTTAACCCCACAGAGGTGAAGAACATCAGCATAAAAATTTGCTGAATATTGGTATCAAAGTTGACAGTTATGTTTGAACTTTTAAATAAGATATAAGTGATAACAGCTGCAACCAACCCACCCGCAACAGGTTCGGGAATGTTATATTTTTTTAAAATACTGACTTTATTCACAAATACATAACCGACCAATAGCACAGCAACTGCTGCAACAATGGTCATAAATGCATCGAATTGATAATTCATGAGATATCCAATGATGCTTATTGCATTAATTCTAAAACAGATAAGTCAGTGGTGAACAGGCTAAAGTTTCTCAATGTACAATTTCTATGCTTTAGATTACATGATGTTTTAAAACTGAGCTCAGTATTTTAAGAATTAATCATCGTAAAAATAAAAAGACCCAATTGGGTCTTTTTATTTTTATAGCAGCGTTACTTAAAAATTAGAATTTATAATTAAAGCTAAGTGTTGCATTACGCGGAGCACCCCACGCCATTGCCGCTGCACCAATCCCTTCATAATATTTCTTGTCGAAAATATTATTTACGTTTACTTGCGCACTGAAATTTTGATCAAACTTATAACCGAGCATTGCATTGGCAAGATATAAGTCACCACGGTCGATACGTGTTGCACCAGTACCTGTATAAATTTTGCTTAGGTAATTTACACCTGCGCCTGCATACCAGGCTTCATTTTTATATTTCACAAATAAGTCTGCTGTGGTACGTGAACTGGTCGTGTTGTAATCATTTCCTTTAGCATCTTTGGCATCAAAATTTGCCACGCCAAAGCTCATACCCCAGTTATCATTGATTTCACCATCAACATTCAACTCAACCCCTTTACTCACGACACCATCTGTACCGTAGTAAGCGTTTTCAGAGGTCCCATCCACTTTTACATTCGCACCATTAGCATCATATAAAAGCTCCGCTGCATTATCTTGTTCGATACGGAATATTGCCAATCCAGCATTCAAACGACCCTCAAATAGCTCACCTTTGAAACCAGTCTCGTAGCTTTTACCTTCAATCGGGTCTAAATAATCGCCTGATTTCTCTCTTCTGCTTTGCGGTTTAAAAATACTGGTATAACTTGCATACCATGAGTAGTCTTTAGCAAAGTCGAAAATAATACCGGCATATGGCGTCAACTCATTTTCAAACTTACGGTTACCTGCACCCGTTTCAGACTCATATTCCCAGCTCGATACGCGTAAACCAGCAACTGCTTTTAATGGGTCTAGAATATGGAATTTCCCTGAGATATAACCCGAAGTTTGCGTGGTTTCATTCAACGGATTGGTCTTATCCATTTCCAAGGAACCAACCAAATGGGTATTCATGTTATTAAAATCAATAACATCCTGTCCTAATAAATCAATATTATTCTGTTTAGTTAATGCTGGATTATTTGAAACAAAGGTTTGACCATAGATGTTCTTTTTCAGCTCGGCTTTATTCCACGAACCACCAATGACAATTTCCTGATTCCGTCCTGCAACGGTAAAAGGTGCAGAAATATACACATCAACATTGTTTTCATCATTTTGTTTATGATCTTTATAAACTGATGCATTTTCAATACCGATGGTATTGGTTGCTTTATCAACTTGTCCTGAAGTATAGAAAATAAAGCTATCAGTATCATCACGACGGTAAGAGTAAGCTACATTTAAATCGACATTCTTAAATAGGTTTTGCTTCAAACTTGCGAAGAATGCAGTAGAAGTCACATCCCAATAAGTCCAATCCGAACTCACCGTGAGAGAACGATCAAAATTGGTACGTGTGCCATCGGTGTAAAATGCTGGTAACCCGCCCCAACGTACACCATCCCGATTTAATTCTTGATAGGTCGCCCCAAATGATAATGCAGTTTTATCACTTAAGTCATAGTCGATTGCACCATAAGCTACATTACGTTCTTTAGAATAGAAATCCATGTACGAATGTTCATCAGAGTGCTTGACAAATACACGACCACGTAACGAACCATCACTATTGAGCGGTGCAGATAAATCCGCCGAACTCGAATAACTATCCCATGAGCCAACAGACGCATCCACCTTGCCTGTAAACTCTTTAGCATTAGCATGTTTGCGAATCATATTTAAGCCCATCGCTGGGTTACCTGCGCCTGTCATTAATCCATTCGCGCCTTTTACCACTTCGACACGGTCATAAATACTGAGATCTGGATCACCTGCACCCAAAGTTAAGGTACTTGGTAAACCATCCACCAAGTAGTAATCAAGTTCGAAACCACGCGCATAAGCACGTTGACGCTCATCGGTACGAACTGTAGAAACACCAGTAATGTTATTGAGTAAATCTTGGAAAGAATCGATATTACGATCGTCCAAATATTCACGGGTATACACTTTTACCGTTTGCGGTGTTTCACGCAGTGATAAATTTAACTTGGTTGCGGTATTTGTGCTACTCGTCGTATAGCTGCCTGTATTTTCGGTAACTGCTGTTTTATCTTGGGCTGTAAGGGTAATGGTCGCCAACTGTGCATTTGGCTGAGACGTTGCATTCGCCTCATCCTCTTCCACGGTGTTTGCGTGTGTTATAGACAGCATGGCAGTTGAAGATAGGAAAATAATTTGCATCGCCAAATAAAGTGGCTTTTGCGTAGACAAAGGACGTTTAAACATATCAGGACATTCACAGCTAATGAGAAAAAATAAGACAATGAATTGATAATTTTAAAGTGCGCACGTGCCTACTATGCTTAAGTAAAACAAGCACCTTTGTAGCATCACAAATACTAAGATTCGTAAAATCCTTTTCGAACATCTCAGCGGTTTGAGTCATTACATATCAATCCATTTCGAAAAATTATAAACAAAAAATAACGCAAGTGATACTAATTATCATTAGCAAATACATCTTTAATTTAGATTTAAGATATTTGTATTGTAGATATACGTTCATTTTCACGGGAAACTGGGTAAAAAAACAACAATAGATATTTATAATGCTCTAATTTTTTATAATTATAAAGATAGCAACAAAAAAATAGACCAAGTGTATTTTGGTCTATTTTTAACTCATAGTCTTGTCGAGAAGTTAATCGATGTCATAGACCCAGTTTTTGGCTTGTTGATCTGTCGTAGTTTCACACACATAGTAGTCTTGATCCCACGAGTCTTGATGGAAAATCTCCATTTTTCGGTAGGTCACTTGTTTACCATTTTCCACACAGATAAAGCTATCACCTTGGTCTTTGACTTGGGTTCCATTGAGGAAACCGCCTATGCAGAGAAATCGGGATTGTTTGGGCATATTAAATTCGACCAATGATATATAACAATACTATACTAACTAGATTATCCTCTAACTTTCGCCACCTAAGCTAATAAATTTTCAGTACTTTCACCGCCTGAAGTTTCTGAAGTTTCTGAAGTTTCTGAAGTTTCTGAAGTTTCTGAAGTTTCTGAAGTTTCTGAAGTTTCTGAAGTTTCTGAAGTTTCTGAAGTTAGCACACCATTAACATAATCATAAATATCAACCAAAATTTCATGAATTTTTTCTACTTCACTGATATATAAATTCGGTGCATTATACGAAGCAGTAATATCACTATGATAAGTATGAGCTGCTTTATTTCGAGCTTTAATCAAATCAACATTATTTAACTTTGAACGAAGTATATCTAGTTTTCCACCTTCCTGAAATTCTTGATAAAGTTTATCAGTATTCACAATACCGAATGTTTGAATTAACAACATAATAAAATGATTATCGTAACTAAATCCTGCCACTTTTTTAATAGTATTCTCACCTATTTTTCTTAAAACGCTATTTTGAACATGGTCAACTATTTTATTCATAATAATATCAATTGAACATTCAAGCCAACCACAATACTCAATCAATGCTAATTTCGAATAAAGAATAGGTTCAATTTCATCAAATGAACTATTTGAATACAGTTCATCTAACTTACTTAAGTTACTTAATATTAGTTCTTTACTTATCTCATCAATTGTAGACATATGAATCTCAAGATCTGAAAATTTCTAGAGCTACACCTAATCGCCCTTTAACTTTTTCTTTGCTAGCCAAACCTTCCTTCAACGAAACTAAAGAAAAATTAGTATCTTTGCGAAGTTCCGTTACTCGCTCTATAAAATATTCAGAATTTTTTAAATTAACATTATCTAAATTTTTGTATACACCAAATAGTATTGCCTCTACCACCGATTTACTAAATTTAGAAATTCTTACATCTTGATAAACAATATCTAATGTTGCTAATAAGTTGTTTTTCCAGTCTGTTAAAATTAGATCATTAGGATTTTTATTATCATCCATAAAATCATTAAGGAAACTTGAGAGCTTTCCATTATAAATATCTAAACGATCTGAGAATGCTAAAACTCTTAAATATAGCTCTTCAAATTGATATCTATAGCTACTTCTATGTAATGGTTTACTTTTTGACAAAGGTGTATTTTTATAGTGGCTTTGTTGCACAAACCTATCTCTAAAGGCTTACTCCACAATATAATTCTCAAATGAATAAGCCCACACCTAAAATCTATCGTACAACCAATTGGTCTTCTTATAACAGTGCATTAATAAATCGAGGAAATCTCTCAATTTGGTTTGATCCCAAGACTCAATGGTACGCTCAACCCAAAGGTAAACATGGTCGAAATCAAACTTATTCAGATACAGCCATCCAATGCTGTTTAATGATCAAATCCTTATTTCATCTTTCTTTACGCATGGTCACTGGCTTTGTGCAAAGTCTCATTCATCTTTGTAGATTAGATTGGACAGCACCAGACTATTCCACCATCTGCAGAAGACAAAAGCATATTGATATTGCAATTAACTATCAAAAAAGCAGTAATGGCCTCCAGCTACTCGTCGATTCTACTGGCTTAAAGTTTCTAGGCGAAGGTGAATGGAAGCGTAAGAAACACCAACCTGAATATCGTCGCCAATGGCGTAAACTTCATATTGGTATAGATGCTGAAACCCTTCAAATACGCGCTATTCAACTCACTACAAATAATGTGAGTGATTCACAAGTGCTTGGTGATTTACTCGATCAGATTCCACAAGATGAGCAGATTGACTCTGTCTATACTGATGGGGCTTATGACACCAAGCAATGCCGTCAAGTAATTGCAGACCGACAAGCACATGCGGTGATTCCGCCAAGAAAAAATGCGAAACCTTGGAAAGATACAAAGACCAGCTCGCTAGAGCGAAATGAATTACTTCGAACAGTTAAACGTTTAGGAAGAACAATATGGAAAAATTGGTCAGGCTATCATCGCAGAAGTCTGATAGAAACCAAGATGCATTGCATCAAATTATTAGGCGATAAACTCCGTGCGAGAAACTTTCAAAGCCAAGTCAATGAGATTCATGCACGTGTGGCCGTATTAAATAAATTTACAGATTTAGGTCGACCTCACACCCAAGTTGCCACTTAAATTTAGATAACTTGGAAGAAGTTTAGCTTTTGAATGTTTGTGCAACAAAGCC